>CAMDGP010000124.1 GCA_945897765.1 Chitinophaga pinensis | reverse complement strand
TTTCATTATTCACATTCAAAGGGTCTTGAATTTGTTGAATTCCGGCATAGGCACAAGAAGTGATTTTCCATTTGTTTTTCTCAAATATCCAATAAATATCTGAAAAGTAACGCATTTGATAAGTTGGATTTTCCACAGATTTCTCATTTCCAGCATACACATCCCAATTAATTAAATTATTCCCATTTGGTCTAATTTCTAATTGTGTTGCAACTGATTTCGCATCGTTTTTGTCTTTAATTTGTTGCCAACCATTCAATAAATAAGCATAGAAAGTTACTTTTTCTTTAATTGGAACGGAAAGTTTTAGTCCACTTAAATAGTAAGGAACATATTCAGCAGAAAAACTCCGACTGTACATTAAATGATCTTTAGAAATAGCGCTTTCATTGGTAAAAGGAGAACCTAAAACCCCTACATCGAGCCAAATATTTTTCTCTTTGAACAGTTTTACGCCAATATTCCCTTCTAAAATAAATTTCATGGCGCCATTTTCACTTGCATAATTAGCATTCATATAGGAGCCAAAAGCAGGAATAAAACGAGCACGAATGGTTTTGTCAGAATATTTCAAATCCAAATACGAAAGGTTGATGCTCAGTGAATTATGTTGATTGGAAGAAACGAAATAATTATTTTCATTCGAAATAGGTTGATTGAAATTAAAACCATAATACACATCCATATAAACACCGAGGCTTACATTGCCAATCTTCAAGCCACTGGTAGTATCCATCAAACCAGTATTTGTAACTTGAGAAAACAATAAATTTCCGCCAATGAAAGTTGAACAGAAACTAAGAATTAAAGCTAAAAATTTCATTCAGCAAGTTTAAAAAGAAAAAGTAAGTAATCTACACTTTTGAGAAGACGTTATTGGTTTTAAAAAGAGTTAAAAAGAACAGCTTAATTATGGTTGCGAATAAATTGATAAAGATTCGTTATTTTCGCATCTATGAATGAATTAAAAATTTCAATTGTTATTCCAACCTTTAACGAAGAAGGGAACATTGAAATTCTATACAAAAAAATTACTGAAGCATTTGAACAAATAACTCATGCTAATTTCGAAGTTATTTACGTAAATGATGGAAGTTCAGATGGTTCATTGGATAAAGTCAAACATTTAAGTCAGATTGATTCAAGGGTTAAATTCATTAGTTTTAGTCGAAATTTCGGACATCAAAACGCTTTGAAAGCAGGTTTAGATTATGCAGATGGAAATGCGGTAATAAGTATGGATGCAGATTTGCAACACCCACCAGCATTAATTCCTGAAATGATTCGCTTGTGGAAAGAAGGAAATGAAGTAGTTTATTCAATCCGAAAGGATGGAAAAGAATTGTCTTTCTTTAAAAAGATGACTTCTAAGTTGTTTTATAAAATGGTCAATTATCTTTCGGACACCAAGTTAGAGGAAGGTACGGCTGATTTTCGTTTGTTGGATAAAAAAGTAGTAAAAGCATTGCGCAATTACAACGAAAGCAATTTGTTCTTTAGAGGTATTATTCCAAAATTAGGATTCAAGCAAATAGGAATCCCTTACAAACCTCAAGAACGATTTTCAGGAACCACGAAATATTCGTTTTCGAAAATGCTAAAATTTGCCTTAACAGGTATTACATCCTCGAGCGCAAAGCCATTGTATTTCTCCATTTATTTAGGGTTATTTTTTGCTGTAATTGCCTTTTTATATGGCGTTTATGCGATCTATGTTTCTTTGTTTACAAATGATGCCATTCTTGGTTGGACTTCATTAATCGCTTCTATTTTATTTATTGGTGGTTTGCAATTAATTATGATGGGAATCGTAGGTGTATATTTAGGAAAGTTGTTTACGCAAAGTAAAAATCGCCCCAATTATATCATTGATGAAAAAACGATTTAGCAACAATGAAATTCTTATACATATTTCAAAATCTAGGTCTTTTCACAAAATCAATTTTAGTGTTACTAACCTTGTTTTTTGTTTATGGATTATTCATTCATTTTTTTGATGGAGTAATGCCAATTCATGAATGGCGAAAAACAGATTCTTTAGCTTTTGCATTAAATTACTCAAAAGGTGCTGCATTCTTAGAACCACAAACAAATTTTATTTCAAACGTTGGAAATAGAAATGCTGCTGCTGAGTTTCCAATAGTTTATTACATAATTGGAAATATTTGGCGTTTATTTGGGCAGTATGAATGGTTGGCAAAGTGTATCTCGTTAGGAACATTATTTACTTCAATTGCGCTGTTTAGTAAGGTTGTCAATTATTACTTAGAGAGTCACAAGAAGACATTGGTTTTTGTTGGTGTTATTTTTAGTTCACCTGTCCTCATTTATTATTCTGACACACTCTTACCTAATATTTATTCGTTTGCGTTTGTTCTGTTTTCAGCTTATTTTGTTTTTCAGTTTCTAACAACTCATAAATTAAGCTATTTAGGATTGTTTTTTTTGTTTCTAACCTTAACAGTATTAATAAAAGTAACAGTTCTTATTGTCGTTCTAACTTTTTCAGGAGCCTCTTTTTTTTATTTTCTATTTCACAAAAGAAATTTATTTTCTGCTAATCTAAGGCCATTTTTGATTTTAACCTCCACATTTATCCTTGCTTTATTTATTACTTTTCTGTGGTATTCCTTTGCAATTGACTATAATTCTGAACACCAATCAATCATTTTTTCAACCACAATTAGACCAATTTGGGAAGTAGATGCAATTCGGAGAAAGGAGATTTGGGATATTATTTGGAAATATCAATTCGATATGCTTTACCATCATTTTATTATGATTCCCGTCATTTTCTTAACCATTTTCTTAATTATCAAATCCAAAATTTCTTCCTTCTTTGTTTGGTCGATTCTATTAGGCTTATTAGGAGTTATTGCATATTTCATACTTTGGTTTTGGGTGTTTGATGTTCATGATTATTACCTTATTGAAATTCTATTTTTTCCACTTTTATTTTTATTTTTAATTATTAAAAATGCAGAATTTCTTTTTGCAAAATCTACCTTTACTTCCTATCTATTAAGTAGTCTTTTCATTGGAGTGATTTTACTTCACCCAATTTCGTTTACCCAAATTGCTTTCGGGAAAAATAATGTTATAACAAAAAACACATTTTTTGTTAGTGATTTTGTAAAAGGTAACTGGGGGTATTTTCATTGGTATCATGGTGATCATTTATTGAAATTACAACTTCGTTCCAAAGAATTACAACAGATTATTCACGTTCAAGATACTGTATTATGTCTAGCGGACCCCTCGCCCAATATTCAATTATTTACGATTAATCGAATTGGTTATACTAGTCAAAATTTCTACCAAAATGGTGATAGGCTAAAACGTATTCATGAGCTTTGTAGAAAAGGTGCTGATTATCTTTTGTTAATTGGACCTGAGCCAATGGATTCAGTTACTTTAGTTTTCACTAAAAAAGAAGTTTTTTCAAAGGACAATGTACGTTTATACGATTTACAATCATTTAAAAAATAATAATAAATGGTTTATCCGAAATAGTACAAGTAAAATAATTTATTATTGAAAATCAAGAATATGATTAAAGTGAGAACTATTTAATGAATAGTAGCGAACAATGATTGGCCTTGAATTTCTGGGTTTTAGCTACTGCACTGAAACTGTTAATTTTTAAAATTTCTGTTCCGTCAGCTGACGGATTAAAAAATTTCAGTTTCAGAAAGGAGTTAAAATTGTTCGCAACGAGCTGTAAATAATTGAAGGACAAAAATTTGCGAACAAAAAAAAATCAGATCCTTGATTTTTGATTCTTTTGATCAAGCAAAAGAATGGCAAAAAGCTATTTTTTCTTCTTTTTATCCTTCTCTGGAAAACGATATCCGCCCACGATTTTGATGCTGTAGAAATACTGCCGGTAAATCAAATCTGAAAAGCGAATGGATTTATTATCGAAATCGGTTAGTAAAAAAATGAAGTATTCAGGACGAGAATAGCCTCCCATTAGGCGAATATCGTAGCGAGGTGCTAAACCTAAAAATCCTCGTGATCCTCCAGAAACCGTATAGAATTTAGATTGAATCACGCCACCAAGTCCTAACCAACCAGAAAATTGCCAATTATTGATACGATCCACATAAGCGTAACCAGGAATTACACCAAAATCAAAGGAAGACAAAGTGGAAGATAGCGTTTTCGAATTCGCTGGATTTTGTAATTCGCTAGGAATCAACGGAACTCCATTGTTGTCAGCACCGAAAACATTAATCGTTCCTTTCACATACCACGTGTGAACCCGACGAATGTAATGTGCTCGTTTTCCAATCAAGGCGTTCATTTTGAAGTTTTTGTCACCGAAATACCAAGCATTTAAAGCAAAGTTTAAAGTTCCAACTGAAGCTTCATTCTGATTTGGTTTTGCTTCTGTATAAGTTGAATCCCAGCGATTGGCATCTTGAATGGAATAACCTAAAACTGACTTAAACTCAAAGTCGTAATACCACTTTTTAAACGAAAAATCAAAACCCAGATTGAATTGCTTGGTCTCACCATATTTGTCAACCGAACGAAAAGAATTTAATAACGGAAAACCAACACGCATCGAAAACCATTTGTAAGCAAAACCAAGCCCCATAAATAGCCTAAAATTGTTTTTATAACTAAGTTTTCCGATTTCAGAAGAGTATGGATAGCGCAGAAAAAAAGGCGCAGTTGTATATCCTAAATCAGCAAAAACTACCTTTCGATCTCTAAAGTTTTCAATCACTAAACTATCGTCTTGAGCTATTGAAAAATTAATTGAAGAAAAGAATATCAAAGTAAAAACACCAAGTTTTAAAGCGCTCAATTTGAAACCATTAAAACTCACGAAATCAAAAAATAGTAGGTTGCGTTTTAACTTTTCCACTTGTGTTTCGGCATTTAAAATCCTATTTTGAAATTCCTTCTAAACTTAGGATAAAGGCATAAACTTTAGCAACTTCCAAACGTTCTTGTGTACGCCCAGAACCGCCACCGTGACCTGCATCCATATTACATTCAAACACCAATGGATTTTTGTTTGTTCGGTATTCACGCACTTTTGCAACGTATTTCATCGGTTCCCAATATTGAACTTGTGAATCGTGGTATCCAGTTGTAATATACATCGCTGGATAATCCATTCGGTGAATATTGTCAATTGGTGAATACTTTAGCATATAGTTGTAATAATACGGATCGTTCGGATTTCCCCATTCTTCATACTCGCCGGTTGTTAACGGAATCGATTCATCCAACATCGTTGTTACCACATCCACAAATGGAACTTGTGAAATAATTCCTTTCCATAAGTAGGGTGCCATATTGGTTATAGCTCCCATCAATAATCCTCCAGCACTTCCGCCTTGTGAGTAGATTTTATCTTTGTCGCAATAGCCGTGATGTCCTAAATGTTCCGCTGCATTGATGAAATCGGTAAAAGTGTTGATTTTCTTATCGAATTTTCCGTTTTCGTACCATTCTTCACCCATATATTTACTTCCGCGAATGTGAGCAACAGCATAAACAAAACCTCTGTTCAGTAGACTTAAACGTGTTGGACTAAATACATCAGGAAGGGTGTAACCATAAGATCCATAGCCATATAACAAACAAGGCGCATTTTTTAAATCTGTTCCTTTTTTATAAACTAAGCTAATCGGAATTTGAGTGCCATCGTTCGCTGTTGCCCAAATGCGTTGAGAAGTATAATCTTCAGATTTAAAGTTTTTGTCTAATAATTCTTTTCTGAACCAAACGGTTTGTTGACCAGTCGCCATATTGTATTTGTAAACGGTTGATGGCGTAGTCATTGAATTATAAGAATAGAAAATTTCGTCGGTATTGAATTCATCGTTTAGACCCAATCCTAAGAAATAAGTTTCTTCATTCATCGAAAGATAGCGATCTGAATTATCGTTGATATTTCTCAATTTCAATTTGCGTAAACCGTTTGTACGTTCTTCAATTAACAAGAAATTTTTGAAAACTGAAATACCTTCAAGTAATGTTTTTGAGTCATGCGCAACTAATTCCTTACAAGATTCTAATGATGTTGGCGCAATTACTGAAAACAAAATTCGCTTGTTAGTCGCTTTGTCATTGGAAAGAATGTAAAACCCGTTCGTGTGGTGCGCAATTTCATACAAATGTCCTTGTTTTCTTGGAAGAAATACGGTTGGTTTATCTATAGGTTTGTCGGCATCAACCCATTGCATTTCGGAAGTTGTAGAGCTGTAAGAATAAAGCATTATGAATTTATCAGTTATTGATTTTCCTACACCAACACCAAATTTTTCGTCTTTTTCTTCGTAGACTAAAACATCAGTTTTTGAGTCAGTTCCAAGAATGTGACGGTAAATTTGAAATTCTCTAAGCGTTACGGTATCTTTCTTTCCGTAAAAAACAGTTTTATTATCATTTGCCCAAACTACACCTCCGCTAACGTCTGAGATTTTGTCTTTTAGGAATTTTCCATTTTTATTTTGACGGAAGGTGATATTGTATTTTCTTCTTCCAACAAAATCTTCGCTTACGGCCAAAATTTCATTATTTGGAGACGGACTCCAATCCGCTAGTTCGTAGAATGATTTTCCTTTTGCGCGCTCATT
>CAMDGP010000123.1 GCA_945897765.1 Chitinophaga pinensis | reverse complement strand
GAATAATTTAATAATACGTTGTTCTGTCTTGCGAAACCAATTGCATCGTGATAAAATGCAATTCCAACTCCACCGGGAAAAAACTTTGAAAGATTAGCCTCAATGTTTAAAACAGCAGAATTAGGTGCTCCATTTACCTTATCCCATTGATTCCTGTAAATTGAAGTCCCACATATACTATTAAACATATCAATACCCGTTTTACCTGGGTTGATAGTCATTTTATCATAAATAAAATGAGTTATTAACTTGTCTTGTTGAGCATGAATCCCAAAATAGAAAATCGCTACAAATAAGCTTAAAAAACTGTTTTTCAATAGCATAAGGTTTATTTAACGGTTTGCATTAGGATTAAATGTAAAATTTCCCCCTAAATTAGGTCGCTAAAATAGGTAATATTTATTAACTATAGAAATATTAACAGAAAAAAGTTTCAATAATGATTAACTCAATTTATGATAGGTTTTCCACCACAAATCTGGAATTTCATTTTTCATAGCATTATCGTAGTCTTCTTTATTGCACGGAATAATGTGATGTCTTTCGTATTTTTTACCATCAATAGGAGGATAAGGTACTTCTAACCACCAACGTTCAGATTTATTACTTTTATAAAAAATCAATTCGTGATTAGTTTCTTCTAAGAATACTCGAAACTTGGTGTAATCTGATTTGCTTCCTACAGGAAAATCCCCTTTCCTGCTGCCTACTCCGTCTAGGAAATACCAAATAATTTGAGCTAAAAGCTTATCTGAAACATCATTTACGTTGCTATAATTGAAAATTCCGAAGGTGGTAGATTTATCTGAAATACCAGCATATTTGGCAATTTGGCAGATTTGTTGGGAGTTAAAACCATTTGGAATTGCATCATTAGTTAGCACTTCAGATGCTTTAATACATTCAAAATCAACATTTATAATATCTGCATTACGCAAATGAGGTTCGGCGTTTGTGAATGAATTGTTGTATTCACCCAAACGACAAATATCGAAATATAGCTTATCGAATAAATCAAGTTGCTTTGGATTTACATACGGAATTTGTAATCCAATATTTGCGTGATTAAATAGATAGCAAGGTCGGTTTAAAAGAATCTGACTTAAATATCCATTTGATTTTATCTCTGAATTTGGTTCCCCTAAATCAAGTGCGTAATCAACGGAACAAATATTAATTAGCTGTTCTAGCTTTTCATAACCTTTATAAACGGGGAAAATTAAATCTTGACTACCACCAATAATAATAGGGATTGCGTTAATCTTTACTAATTCAGCCACCACATTTGAAACTGCGTAATAAGTGTCTGTTAATTCTTTTCCTGGAAGAATTTCGCCAAGATCATACAATTCAAAACCCCACTCTCCGCCAAAATAATGGTTATAAAAATCGTTTCTAAATTTTGAATTGATGTTATTTGTTATCGGAATATGATTCCCTCTAAATTCAGGAACGGAGAAAATGACACAACTATTTTTTTTTACTTCTGGAAAATCATGTTGGTTTAAAATAATTTTCGATCCAATTTGGTCGTACTCAAATTTCAAATGGTCCACCTCAACTGGGGTAAAATAAATAGAGATATCTTTCATGTTACTAGTACATTGATAATTAAAATCAAAACTAATTATAAGAATGAAAGCTATTTTTCTACTTCAATAAAGAAATCAAGCTGTGGTCGTGAATAACTATTTTTCTAAAATAGATTTAATGTTTGGTCTAAAGTATAAACTCGACTTTAATACTTTTCCATCTTCGCGGTAAATTGGTTTTCCGTTTTCATCTAATTTACTCATATTTGATCGTTGAATTTCTTGAAAAACTTCTTCTATTTTTGATTGTAGTCCATGTCTTAAAATGGTTCCACACAAGATGTAAAGTTGATCTCCTAATGCATCCGCAATTTCTACAATATCTCCATTCAATGCAGCTTCTAAATATTCTTCATTTTCTTCCTTCATCAAATTGAATCTCAATTCAACCTCATCCTTTGTTAAACTGGTTGTTGGAGAATAGTTGTTTTTAATTCCAAAAGCGTCGTGGAATTGTTCAACATTAGATATCGTCTCTTTAATTGTCATTTTATCTTATTACTGTTATATGTCCTTGGAAAATTTCACTTCTTCCGTCAAAGTATCCCAATTCTACTTTATAAAAATAAACACCAGCAGAAACATCTTCTCCTTTGGTTGTTTTTCCATTCCATTCACCATTTAAATCATCGAATTCGTAAATTAATGAGCCCCAACGATTAAAAATTTGACAATTAAAAGTTTTTGTACAAGTTGCTGATACTTTCCAAACTTCATTTGTTAAAGCATCATCCGAATTTGGAGTGAACACATTTGGAATAAACACAACAGATAACCCAGCTTCCATTATCAATATGATGTTTTCATTTGTAGTACATCCATAAAAATCACTTGCGACAACTGAATAGTTTCCATTTAACAAATCGGACTGAATTAAATTTGTGACTGCTTGATTATTGAATATATAAGTATAAGGCGCTACTCCTCCTACTCCATTGACAATTTCAATTGCGCCATTATTATATCCACAATTTGGATTTTGCGATGTTGTTATTATTTGTGAAGGGCCAGGTATTTGAGGTACAACAACCGCTTCTTGATATTCACAACCGTTTGCGTCTTGAACAGCTACCACATAACTTCCGGCACCCAATGAATCAATCGCCATTATATTACTAAAACTCATCCCTGAAAAACTATATTGATAAGGAGCAATTCCGCCATCAGTCTGAGAAATTTGAATCTCACCATTGCCTGTTCCGCAATTTGAAGCTGTGATATTAACTAATAAATCAGTTGGTGTAAAAGAAGTATTAACCACGATTGTAGTGTCATAATAACAAACACTATCTGTTACGTTTATCACATAAGTTCCACTCGCTAAATTTATTGCAGAATCAACTGTTGAAACATTAGAAGTCCATGTATAATAATATTGACTTGGTGGATTTACATCAATATTTATTGCTCCGTCACTTTGTGCACAAGTGGTGTGTGTTATTTGAGCAGTTGAGCTTATTTCTTCACTTGATAAGATGGTCACATTTTGAGTAGTTGCACAAATATTGTCTGTAATTACAATTGTATAATCTCCAGCTGGAAGTGCAAAAGCTGAATCAACTGTAGAAACATTAGGTGTCCATGTAAAAGAATAAGTTCCTGTTGAAGGAGTAACTTCAACATTAATACTTCCATTATCTAAACCACACGTTGTATTTACTTGACTCACAGTTGTTGTAAACGCTGCAGGATTGAGTAAGATGACAGTTGTGTCCAAGGAGCAAGTGCCATCAGTTATGGTTAAATCATACGTCCCTGGTGCAAGATTGTTAGCACTATTTGTTGTGGAAACATTTGGCAACCAAGAATAGACATAAGATGGGTCGAAAGGTGAAAATTCGATTGAACCATCGTTTGCATTACAACCTGGTTGAACAATGGTTGCTGTTAAATCAAAAGGATTAGTAATAACAGTTGCTGTCAATGTTTGTGTACACTGGTTTGCATCTGTGACTACAACTTGATAAACTCCATCACATAAATTAGTTGCGGTCTGAGTGGTTTGGTTTAATGGGTCATTCCATTGAAAATCAAATGGAGCTTGACCAAATGTAATATTTACTGTTCCTGTGCCATTACAGTTTGCAATTGCGGTAATCAAAGCACAATTGGCAGGATCATTACAAGTTGCATAAGTTGGTGTACTTGGTCCAATCCATGCACCTCCATCAGGAATTCTGCGAATTGATTGGCCTGTATGACTACTTGCATCCACAGTTGTTGCTTGCGCTTTTCGATTACTAGGGATTTGATTATAACTAGCAAGTTGACCACTAAAGTTACAAGGTGCTAACTGAGCAATACATGGATTACCTGCCTTGTCTTGTGTACTTCCTCCACTAGCCCAACTAACAGCATCTTGAGGTACACCTTGAGAATCATAAAATGCAAACCATCCGCCTGCATTTGGAAACCATAATCTACTAGCGCCGCCACCTATACAGACACCTTGGTCATTTGTATTATATGGAACTACAAGTTCAACTACGTTTCCGCCATTTTGAACTAAAAGATTTGCTGGGACAGGAGTTGCATTAAATCCTCTAATCATTGCCAAACCAAGAGGTGGAATAATAGTTCCTTGCGGAATAACATACCCTCCTGGTTGTGTCCCTGGCAATGAACCTGGTGCACTATTTCCTAGGTAATAACATGATATATCAACTGAATCGCACCAATTTGGATTAAACAATTCTATCCATTCTCCTCTACCGTCAGAAACACCACCACTTCCACTCAGTGAGCCATCAAAAGCTGAAGGAGAAATCATTAACTCATTAATTAAAATGTTTGGTCCACTATAATTACAAGGTGCACAAACTGAATTAGGAACAACACTAACTGTTGCAGCAAGATTACACAAATCAGGTGGTAGAATACAGCAATTTCCTCCCACCGTTAAATTAATTGTTTCATTTAGCCAACAAGCATACTGCGTTTGATGAAACAGCAGTATTCCGTTGGTTTGTTGCTCGAAATAATATACTATTTCATCGGGAGTATTTCCTCCACCTGCAGATACAGTTGTATCACATAGACCTGCAGCGCCAATCATTGTACTGCCCCAACTTCCAGCTCCATTTCCATGTGCAGGAGTATATCCAACTGGTGGATTAGTAAATATTGAAACAAGCGCAGGATTTAACCCCGTAATCGATGTGACAAAATTTCCTTGACCACAGTTATCATTGTTTTGCGTTGAGTTAAAACCTGCATACACAACTTGTGTAATATTCCCTACGAAAGCTCCAGTGAAATTAACCTGAACAGGTTCGTAGGTGCAAATACCAATTTTTAAATTAGGAATGTTTTGATCCACATTTATTGTGAGAATTCCACCGTCATAATTAGAAAAAATAACAAGATTACCATTAGGATCGCAATTTGTTTGAGTAAAACAAAAACTAAACGCAAATAAAAAATACAACAATATATATCTCATAATTTAAAAATTTAAAATGCCTTCAATACCAACTTTTACTTTCTCTGCATTTGGTAAAAGTTCAGCTTCAAGAATTGAATTCAAAGGAATTGCTGGTGTGTCAATTGAACCAACAATTGAAATAGCAGCATCTAAAAATTTGAAATTGTCTCGTTGTAATCTTCCTGCTAAACCAAGTGTAAATGAAGATTCAATCGATTCCTCAGTAACTAACAAAACTTTACCATGTTTTTGACATAGCGTATTCATTGCTTCGTGATCCAAAGGATTCAAACTTCTTAAATCTAAAATTTCAACTTGTCCTTCAAAAGCTACAGCTGCTTCTAGTGACCAATAAACACCTCTTCCGTAAGTAATTATTCCAACTGACGTTCCTTTTTCCGAAAATGTTGCATTTGCTTCTAAAACGGTTCTTGCTTTTCCAATTGGAATTACATAATCTTCACTTGGTTCTATTGACATTGCCCCTTCTGTACCAGGAATTTTAGACCAATACAAACCTTTATGCTCCAATATCACAACTGGATTTGGGTCGTAAAACGCTGCTTTCAATAATCCTTTTAAATCAGCTCCATTTGATGGATAAACAACTTTTATTCCTCGAATATTTGTCAAAATTGATTCAACACTTGAAGAATGATAAGGACCACCAGAACCATAAGCTCCAATTGGCACACGAATCACACAACTCACAGGCCATTTACCATTTGAAAGATAATAGGAACGTGAAACTTCTGTGAATAATTGATTCAATCCTGGCCAAATATAATCTGCGAATTGAACTTCCACAAATGGTTTCAAACCAACTGCCGACATTCCAACTGTTGAACCAATAATAAATGCTTCTTGAATGGGTGTGTTAAAAACGCGGTCGTCACCAAAAGTTTGAGCTAAGGTTGCAGCTTCTCTAAAAACGCCACCTAATCTTCCACCAACATCTTGTCCGTACAATAACGCTTCTGGATGTTGATGCATGATTTCTCTCACTGCAAATAAAGCAGAATCAACCATCACTGTTTTCTTTTTCCCGGCAGGTTCGCGCTCCCCTTTTTCTTCTGTAATTGGTGTAGGTGCAAAAATAAAATCAGTCACTGAAGATGGATCTGGATCAGGAGAATTCAAAGCTTTCTCATAATCTTCGTCAACTAAATTTCTAACCTCAGCTTCAATGTTTATGATTTCTGCTAAACTCACCCCATAATCATCTAAATTCGCTTTGATTTTTGGATATGGATCACGAGTTGCAGCTTCTTCTAAATCGTCTCGGTACCATTCTTTTCTAACGCCAGATGTATGATGTCCTAAAAGTGGAACCTTTGCATGCACAATAAAAGGTCTTCTTTCATTTCGGACAATTTCAAAAACTTCTTTAATGGTTTGGTAAGAAGTCAAAAAGTCACTTCCGTCAATTGTTCTCACTTCAATTCCATGAAAACCTTTTGCATATTGCGTAATATCTTGCGCTCTTGTTTCACTTGCATTTGCTGAAATATCCCACCCATTATCTTGTACTAAATAAACAATCGGAAATTGCTTCAACGCTGCCATTTGAAAAGCTTCAGAAACTTCGCCTTCTGTGCAAGAGGCATCACCTAATGAACATACAACAACTGGAGCTTCACCAGCTACAGG
>CAMDGP010000122.1 GCA_945897765.1 Chitinophaga pinensis | reverse complement strand
CGTTTAAACTCTTTGAGAATTGGAATTAAAAGTACAGGGTAAATATGTTCAAAAGTATTGTTTGAATTAACTAAATCAATTGAATTATCGGGCAATGAAAGTTTCCTTGCGTCCTCAATGATGTAGATGATTTTTAATAAATGTAAGATTTGGTCTAAATCATAATTGTCTGTGTCTTTAAGAACAGATTTTATTACTTCAAATCTTTCTGAATTGTAATTAATAAAGTCTTTTAATTTACCAGAATTATGAAATTCCAAAAACTTATTCAATGTAGTGATGATTCGTTCTTTTGAAGTTAACATTTTTATATCAACAGAGTAAATCTTTTCGGAACCTATTAAAAAAAAGCTAATTGGCACAATTGGATACCATCCAGTTCCGATTTCTAAAGAAGAATTTGGATTAGAATTACCAGTGATTTTTTGGTAGTAATGAATGTGTTCTTTTGCATGACCAAGTCTATCCAGAAAATACTCATCATTCAAATTCTCACCTTTCGTTACATACTTTTGAAAGAAGTAATTAATATTTTGACCTAAGGGTAAATAAGATATTGTTTTTTGAACTATAGCTTTCTGTTTCCACTTTTTCATATCTAACTTATATCCAGACCGCGTTTCCAATTAGTTTTACATGATTTTAACGTCGGTCTTCGCTAAAATTTTCATTAGGTATAGAAAAAATAAAAAAGAATCTTGACTTTTTACTTCTGCCCTATTTTTAGCGAAAATAGGAGTTTTAACTAAGGTTTAGAGAAATGACTTAAAAAACTTTTTAATTTCAATTTCTTTTAACGAAAAACGTCCAACGAATTTAATCACTGGACGCTTTTTTGAAACCAACTTTTATTCTGAAATCTTCTTGTCCTGTTTAAAAACTTGGACAAGAAATTTTTCTAAAGTTTTTTGCTTTCTTTTTACATTTTAAATTGAAACCCATTGAAACTTCGTGTGAACCTCCTGAAATTCCGTTTCCTAATTTAGAAACCGTTAAATCGTAGCTATATCCAATTTTGAATTTTTCTGTTGTTACACCGAAACATAAGATGAATGCGTCACGATTTCTATACCAAGCACCAACGGTAAAATTTCCATATTTGATATAAGTTCCAATACTTAATTCTTGAAATCCATTTTGATACTGGTAAATAATATTAGGCATTATGCTTGTCGTACTTGCATATCGACCTTTAGAACCGATTGCTATATCTGCTCCTGCATGCGCTGTAAATCGCATTGGAAGTCGAGATTGACCAAGAATCATTGATTCATCAGGACGATTTAAATGATGAACTGCTCCCCCGAAATAAAATCCTTTTCCGAAACCAACAAAACCAGCTGAAGCGTCAAAGAAACCTCGTCTTCCATTTCCCCTTGGAACATCACCAGTTTGATAAATAAAACCTCTTTTTGGGTCAATCATATCACCAAATGTCAATTTATCCCAGTCCAAAAACTTTTGAAAATAAGCTGCTCTTGCACCAAACATCAAGGAGAATTTACGGTTTACTTTTAAATTATAGGAATAAACTCCACCAATCATAGTTGTTTGAATTGTCCCTTGACCTTGTTGGTCGTGCAATGCAATGATTCCAATTCCGCCAGAAATACTCTTTGCATACGTATCAAAAGCAGCGCTGTAAGTCACATAATTTCCTGTAAGTTGTGGCCACTCATTTCTATAATTCAAAGCAACACGCGGACAACCTGTTGAACCTGCCAAAGCTGGATTCAAATAAATTGGATTAGAATAAAACTGCGTGAACGTAGGGTCCTGAGCAATGGAAACAAAACTATTACCAAGTAGTGTTAAACCAAGAATTAAAAGTGCCTTCTTCATAGTTTATAGTGTTATGTATCTACGTGCTTTGCGGCTCGTAGAAGAATTAAATCTTAAAGTCAATTGATGTGTTAATTTATCTGTATTTAAGCTTTTTGAATGTGCTAATGTTGTTTGTCCAAATAAAGAAAAACGATTCGTTGAAAGTCCAATTAATCCTGTTAAAGCTTGATTATTTCCGTATGAAGCACCAATCATAAATTTCGATAATTTCATACTAAATCCAGCGTACACATTCTTGTTTTGATCTCTAAATTGTGCGTAAACATAAGGTGAAAATACAAATTTTTCGTTTCGAGAAATATATTGTGTTCCTGCCACAAGACTTGTAGTTGAAGTTGCTCTTGTGTTTGAAGTACTATCTATATTCGTATAAATATTATTGAAGTGTTTTAACAAATTTGTCGATTGAAAACCGATATAAAACAAGCTTGTATTTATCGTTAAACCTGCATCTAGATCTCTGTATAATAATCGGCTACCAATTGTTTTGTTTTCATCAAAATTAAAAGTCTGAGCTGATCCCGTTTCAAATTCCACTTGAGAATTATTAGTCAATTTTGACTGATCTAATAACTTATTACCCATTTTAAAACGCATTGCAGGTTCCAATGTGATATTTCTACTCAAAGCAATTTTTGGTGAAAATAATATGGCAACATCCCAATTTTGAATCACGCCATTGCCGAAATAATCATAGTTCGCTTGTAAACCAAAAGCCGATTTTGTCGCGCGTGAGTAAGAATCAAAACTAAATTGCTGACTTAATTTTTGTTGGTTTTCATTTCCAAACCAACGTGCTCTTGTCACTGAATAAAATCGTGCTTTCGAAGTCGCGCCAATATTACTAAATAAAACATCTACATCTGACAATTCAGGTAAGGCATACGTATGGTCTGGAACGTTTGTAATTGCAACATCTTTACTTAAGATTTTTTCAATTTTACTTAAGATTTTTGGCGTATTTAATGAAATGCCGTTGACTTCTGTTTCTTCTGAATTTTCAATAGTAATTAATTCTTGTGCTCTTACTTGATATCCATCTAAAACGTAGGAATTTAACGCATTGGTTTTCAATCGTTCTATTCCTAAAAATGAATTTTGGTTTTGACTATTATTCTGATTGGAAACAGTGATCAGATTTGAAGCTGTTTGATTTGGATTATTAGAAGAAACTAAATTCAATTCATTATTTACTTGATTATTTCCAAGGTTAAAATCAGTTTGCTTATTCAAAGAATTTAAAGCAAGATTAGTTGGATTAAATTTAGCAATTGTTGTGAAGCTAATTGCTAAAGCATTTGCTCCATTGACCAAATTTTGTTCTGTGCTAATATTTGTTGAAGATGAAACTGAATTAGTGGTGTTTCCAGTTGTTGCTGAAGATTTAATTGTTTTACTTGCTGTTGAACCTGATTGTGCAACTTGTTGTTGACGATTGGACTGTTGTTGATTGTAGTTCCAAAGCAACATTGAAAACACAAGTAGAGCTGAAAATGCTCCTATAAAATAAGGAAGTAAACGTCGTTTTTTGTAGGCTTTTTCTTTATCTACAAAAACCAATTCTTCAGTTGATACAGAAGCCATTTGCCATGCGTCAAGGTCAACATCTAAATCAGGATTGTTGAGGATATAATTTTCCAACAACGTTTCCTGCTCTGTGGAAAGATTTCCCTCAGTGTAGTCAAACATCCAGCGATCAATATTTTCTCTTGTTGGAAACTTCATACGAGTTCGTTCAATCCTTTTAACTGTTTTTTTAATTTTAAACGAGCTCTAAAAAGGTACACTTTTACTTGTGAAGGGGACAAATCAAGGATTTCTCCAATTTCTTCATAAGCATAACCTTCTAAATCTCGCAACAGGATGATACTTTTTTGAAGTGGAGGAAGAATCCCAACAATGTGATCAATCACTTGCTGTGATTCAAAAGAAAAACTTGTTTGTTCGTGTTGCTCAGGAAGCTGTACAACATTCATTGAAACCATTCTTGCGCGTTTATGAATGAAATTAATCATTGCATTGTGCGCACAAGTAAACAACCAAGCTTTCGTTTTTTCCACTTCAATTTTATCCCTATTTACCCAAAGTTTTTCCAAAACATCTTGTACAATATCTTTCGCTGCTTCCTTGTCTTTAAGGAAGTTTACAGAAAATCTAAACAACGAGTCGCTTATTTTTTCTACTGCGATATTGTACTCTTGACGATTCAAATTTCTCTTTGGTTTACAGTTAAAACAAATTGAACTCTCTTAAAGTTACAGAAACTTTAATTTAATTTCATAAAATTAATGCTTTTGGGAGATTGACAATGCTTAGATGAAAATTTGATGGGATTTATTGAAAATTTGAATTTGAATTTAAAAAATAAGACGATTTAAAATTCTTTTAGTAAAACTCTGTTTTTAATCATACAATTAACTAAAGAAATTATACAACAGTTTACGCTTACAATTAGTTGTACTTTGTAGCAGGAAAATCAACTATCTTTTTTGTAGAAAAAGGAAGTGATAAAAACTAAGAATAACAGAATGAAAAAAATAGTACTTACTTGTTTTACCTACCTTACTCTCGTAGGAATTGCTACTGCCCAAAACTTCGACGCAGATTCGGATGCAAAATTTACAATTGGTGCCAAAGCAGGTTTAAACCTTTCTAATGTATATGATACGAAAGGTGACGCATTCAATGCTGATGCGAAATTCGGTTTTACGGTGGGGGCTTTTGTAACAATTCCTTTTGGAAAATTACTTGCTTTTCAACCAGAAGTTTTGATTTCTCAGAAAGGATTTCAAGGTACAGAATTTATTTTAGGTTCTACTTATAGTTTAGTTAGAACAACAACCTATTTGGATTTTCCTTTGCTTTTTACGATTCGACCAACGCAATTTTTAACTTTTCTAATGGGGCCACAGTATTCCTACTTAATGAATCAAAAGGATGTTTTTGGTTCTGCAACGACAACCATAGAACAAGAAACTGAACTCAGAAATGACAACATCCGAAAAAACACACTTTGTTTCACTGGAGGTTTATACATTAACTTAAACAAGTTAATTCTCTCTGGTCGAATCGGCTGGGATCTATTAACAAACAATAGAAGTGGCGGTTCACAGACACCTCGGTATAAAAACTTTTGGTACCAAGTAACAATAGGTTAGCAATTGTGAAAGTTGTTTGTGACCACGTAGAATCTTTAAATACTTGGGGATTTTTATTGGGGGATAAACTTCCTGATAAACCTTGAGAAAAATTTTTTAACAATTAAAATGAAAACAAATAATCAAGTAGAATTGTATTTTAAACACAACAAATTTTTCGACTTGAAGAATAAATTAGAAATTAACACATTACTTTCCGCCTACTGCCAAGGTATTTTTCCAATGTCAGATGAATCAGGAGAAATAAATTGGTTTTGTCCTGACCCAAGGGCAATTATACCCATTTCAACTTATAAACCTTCCAAGTCATTAAGACCTATTATAAATCGTAAAGAATTTGATATTAGAATTAATCAACAATTTGAACAAGTAATGCGTTATTGCGCTTTGCCAAGAAAGAACGATGGTGGAGTTTGGATTTCAGAGGATATGATTATCGCTTTTACTCAATTACACAAAATTGGATTTGCTCATTCTGTGGAAGCTTATCAAAACAATGAGTTAGTTGGAGGACTTTATGGTGTTACTATTGGTGGTGTTTTCTATGGTGAATCTATGTTCTCGCATGTTTCTAATGCTTCAAAAGTTGCTTTTCATCAATTGATAACAATTTTAAAGGAAAACGATTTTGTACTGCTTGATTCCCAATTTATGAATGACAATGTTAAAAGATATGGAGCCGTTGAAATCACTAAAAAACAATTCGAAGAAATTTTAGCTTTAGGAATATCAAAAAAGTGCGAATTTAAAATGTAATTGTCACTTTTTCACCTGAATATTTGGGTTTCTTTTTTACTAAAAATTCAAAAAATAAACGTGTTCGCTCAATTTTTTCAATCATATTTAGGCGAAAAGGATTGTAGCCTGAATATTCATCTGCATTGAAAGCAATTGCATTCAAACCATTCTTTTTTGCAATATAAATTGCTCTTTCATTTTGTTTAAGCTGTGCTATAACTATAAACTTTCTTTGTCCATAAACTTTAAACATGCGATACATCGAATCATACGTTCGCAAACCTGCATAATCTAGAATAATTTTACCTTTCGGAATGCCTCTTTTTACTAAATCCTTTTTAACTTCATCAACAACATTACCTTGATTTCTACTTACAATGATGACATCAATTTTTTTTGCTTTATAAAGATTTACAGCTGCATCAATTCTACTTATGTAAAAACGATTCGTTTTACCATTTTTGAACTTTTTTTCCATTCCCAAAAGAACAGCCGTATTTCGATGCGGAACATCTTCAATTTTACTGTAAATTAAATTTTTTGATGTTTTCTGAATCGAATAATGATTAAAAAACACAATAACTAATAGTAATGAAAATAATACAATTGTACTAGTCATTAATTTGTGTTTTAACAAAAATGGGCGTCGTTTTCTTTTCAAAAATTAGAATATTAATGAAATACAATACAAAGAAACAATTTTTGTTTTATTTATTTTTTAATTCAAATTACATTTAATTAAAAAGCAAAAGTTTATAACTAAACTACCTGTAATCTTCAACAATACATCTTTCTACAATCTTTGCACTATTCAATGCTAATGGGATTCCACCACCAGGATGCACGGTTACTCCAGTAAAATAAAGACCTTTTAGTTTTTTTGAAAAATTCGGATGTCTATAAAATGCTGAAAATGAACTATTAGAAGAATTTCCATAAATTGAACCTTGCTTCCCGCTATATATAGCTTCAATTTTTCGCGGTTCTATAATTTCTTCCACTTCAATTAATGATTCAATTTCTTCTCCGAATGCATTAGATAGTTTATGCAAAATGTGCTTTCTTAGTTTTTGAATTTCTGCATCCCAATTTTGTCCCACGTTTATTGGGGAGTTGA
>CAMDGP010000121.1 GCA_945897765.1 Chitinophaga pinensis | reverse complement strand
TAAATTCAATCCATTCAATGTGAAACGCACCGCAGGAGTTGGAATCCGCGTATTCCTACCAATGTTTGGAATGCTTGGATTGGATTATGGTTTAGGATTTGACAAATTAGATTCTTGGTCAAAAGGATTTGGTTCAGCTTCCGACCAATCAATAAGTACAAAAGGATTTTATCCAAAATTAAGTTTTTCTATCGGTATGAATCTTGGTGAATTGTAATGGCTCATTTTGCAATAAATATGTATCTTCGCCGTTCCTTAAAAACAAATTTTTTATCATGTTAAAGTTTTTTTTGGTACTGACACTATTTTTTGGCATGCGAATTGCAAATGCTCAAACGTACGCGTTTATTGACTCTGATTATATTTTAAAAAGCGTTCCAGAATACGTGGAAGCGAAAGAGAAATTAGATAAAATGGCAGAACGTTGGACAAAAGAAATAGAAGAACGTTACACAGTAATTAAAACGAAAAAAAGCAACTTCGAACGCGAGGAAGTTTTATTGCCAGCTGAAGAGAAGGCAAAAAGAAAAGCAGAAATTGAAAAATTGGAAAAAGAAGCGATTGATTTGCAAACGCAACACTTTAGTTCTACAGGCGATTACTTCCAAAAACGTCAAGAATTAATTAAACCAATTCAAGATAGAATTATGACTGCAATGAAAAAAGTAGCGAAACGAGATGGTTACGAATTTGTTTTCGACAAAGCCAACCAAAGCAACTTAATTTATGCAGCAAAAGAAGCTGACATCAGTAATGATGTGTTAGAAGCAATGGGATTAGATAAATAAATATAAATTAACAAAGTAAACAATGAAGAACCTTTTATTATTAGTGACAATTTTTGTGAGTTTGAGTGTTTTTAGCCAATCTAAAATTGGTCATGTGAATTCTCAAAAATTACTAGATACGATGCAATCTCGTAAAATCGCTATAAAAAAATTAGATGATTTTAGATCGGAAGGAATTAAAGAATTACAAGAAATGCAAAAAGCTTTTGAAGTAGCTTATGCGAAGTTTGAAGCAACAAGTAAAGATATGTCACCTGTTTTATTGAAAATGGAACAAGACAAGTTGATGAAAAAACAACAAGACATCGAAGCACGTCAAGGAGAATTGGAGCAAGGTTTACAAGTTTATAACGAAGAGTTAAACAAACCAATCTTAGACAGAATTCAAAAAGCCATTGAAATCGTTGCAGATCGTAAGAAATTAAGTTACGTTATTGATGAGTCTGCTACACTTTATTTCAAGGGTGGTATTGACTGTACAGCAGAAGCAGCAATTGAAGTATTAAGATTAGATGCAGAAGCATTAAAATAAGAAATTTAATGTTGAATTTAAAAGGCAATCAATAATGGTTGCCTTTTTTTGTAGCTTTGAAATATGAATAGTAAAAGTCCAATTGGTGTTTTTGACTCGGGTTATGGGGGTTTAACGGTTTTAGCTGAAATCAGAAAAGCACTTCCACAATACGATTACATTTATTTTGGCGACAACGCACGCGCTCCTTATGGCAATCGTTCGTTTGATGTGGTTTATGAATTTACTTTAGAAGCCGTTCGCTTTTTATTCGGTAAAGGTTGTCCGTTGGTTGTTTTAGCGTGCAACACAGCATCCGCAAAAGCCTTGCGTAGCATTCAACAGAAGGATTTACCGCAAATAGACGCATTTAAACGTGTGTTAGGTGTAATTCGTCCAAGTACAGAAGAAATCGAAGCGTTGACGAGCACAAATCACGTTGGTATTTTAGGAACAAATGGAACCGTTCAATCGGAATCGTATATAATCGAATTGAAGAAATTTGCACCAGATATTCAAGTGGTTCAACATGCTTGCCCAATGTGGGTTCCGTTGATTGAGAATAATTGCCACGAAAGCTTACCGGGTAAAATGTTTGTGAAAGAGGATGTTGAACGCTTGTTGGCAAAAGACCCTGCCATTGACACCATTATTTTAGCTTGTACGCATTATCCAATTTTGCAAGATTACATTCAAGAATTAGTTGGCCCTAAGATTAAAGTAGTAGCGCAAGGACCAATCGTAGCAAAGAAATTGGAATATTATTTAATTGCACATCCCGAAATGGAAATGGCTATTAGCAAAGGAGGGCATTGTAGTTATTTCACAACGGAAAACAAAGCTGTCTTCAATCAAAAAGCATCGCAATTTTTAGGAATTGACATTGTTTCAGAGCATGTGATTCTTACGTAAGAAATCTTTATCAAACTACTCTGCAATAGTCTTTACCTCATCAATTTATACGTTTTTAAATCGTATCAAATCCTGTGTACGGTCGAAGCACTTCTGGAATGATAATGCCATCTTCCGTTTGATAATTTTCCAATAAAGCCGCAACGATTCTTGGTAATGCCAAAGCCGAACCATTCAACGTATGACACAATTGTGTTTTCTTATCTTCGCCTTTAAAACGCAATTTCAAACGATTTGCTTGGAAAGTATCAAAACGTGAAACAGAGCTTACTTCCAACCATTTTTCTTGTGCTGCTGAATATACTTCGAAGTCATAAGTCATTGCAGAAGCAAAACCCATATCACCACCACACAAGCGCAAAATACGGAATTGTAAACCTAATTTTTCCAATAAACCTTTCACGTGTTCCATCATTTCGTCTAAAGCTGCAGCTGTGTTTGATGGATGCTCGATGCGGACGATTTCAACTTTATCAAATTGATGTAAACGGTTCAAACCACGAACATCTTTTCCATAAGAACCAGCTTCACGACGGAAACACGGTGTGTAACCAGTCATTTTGATAGAAAAATCAGCCGAAGGTAAAATCACATCGCGGTAAATGTTTGTCAAAGGAACCTCTGCCGTTGGAATCATATAGAAATCATCTTCCTTCATATAGTACATTTGACCTTCTTTATCAGGTAATTGTCCCGTTCCAATTCCACTTGCTTCGTTCACCATCAATGGCGCTTGAATCTCTTCGTAACCCGCTTTTGATGCTTCCTCTAAGAAAAAGGCGATTAATGCACGTTGTAATTTTGCTCCTTTTCCACGATAAAACGGAAAACCTGCACCTGTAACTTTCACACCTAATTCAAAATCAATTAAATCGTATTTTTTTGCCAAATCCCAATGCGGAACGGCATCAAAAGTATAAACAGGAGTTTTACCAAATTCGTAAACTGTTTCATTATCGTTTGCATCACGACCCGCTGGAACCAATTCATTCGGTACGTTTGGAATCGTGTAAAGTAATTGCTGAATTTCAGCTTCAAGCGCATCAACTTTTGTTTTTAATGCCGCTTCTTTTTGCTTTAATTCAGTTGTTTTTGCTTTTAATTCATTCGCTTCAGCTTGTTGTCCTGATTTGAATAAATCACCAATTTGTCGCGCTAATTGATTTAATTCTGCGGAAATAACATCAGATTCTGTTTTTGTAGAACGCCACTCTGAATCTTTTGATAAGATTGAATCAATGGTTTCTTGAGCGTTGATATTTCTCTTTTGAAGACCAGCTAAAATGGCTTCTTTTTCTGCGCGAATACGTTGAATTTCTAACATAAATTGGGTGCTTTTTTTGGGCTTGTAAAATTAATCAAAGGAAATGAAAATAGAATTTTTTGGTGAATTATATTACCTGACATTTTTATTTACTAAACCGCATTAGAAAAGGAGCGTTTTGTTTGATTAATCACGATTATATAAAAATAGAAATTAGCGTTGAAATTAACAAACCTTATGTTACCCAAACATTAAAACAAAGTATATTTACCTTTCAAAAAAACAAAAATGAAAAAATTTCTGTTTCTGTTAAGTTTTCCAATTGTATTGATTTCTTGCAATCAAAAAGACAAGAAGTTTTGTGAATGCTTAGCTAAAAGTGAAGAATTTAATATTCTGAATCAATCAATTCTGAATGGGAAAACGGATGTTACAACTGTAAAGAAAGCTGTTGAATTAAAAAAAGAAAAACAAAAAGTATGTCAAGATTATGTAGACATGAATGGTGAGCAAATGCTTGCGCGTAAAAAAGAGTGTAAGTAACAAATTTACGTTAATCACTTAAAGTAACTCAATGAAAACAGTACTTATTGCAGGCGGGTCGGGACTTATTGGAAAAAAATTAAATCAAGTGCTTTCTAAAAGAGGATATAAGGTTTACACCTTAACACGCAAAGCCAAACACCGAGGTCAGATTTATTGGAATCCAGCACAGCAAACAATTGAAGGTAAACACCTTGATAAAGTGAACATCATCATTAATTTAACTGGTGAAAATATTGGTGAGAAACGTTGGACCAACGAGCGTAAAAAAGCGTTAAGAGATTCACGTGTTAAAACCACACAATTTTTACACAGTCTTGTTTCAAATCTTCCAAACTTAGAATATTACATTGCAGCTTCTGGTATCAATTGCTATGAGCAAGATAATGAAATACATGTTGAATCTGACGTTTATGGTACGGATTTTCTTTCCAAATTAGTGAAAGAATGGGAGGCAGTGAGTGATTTGTTTGAAAGTAATTGTAAGGTTGCTAAATTGAGGATTTCAATGGTGCTTTCTAAACGTGGTGGAGCTTTGGACAAAATGCTATTGCCTGTAAAATTAGGTTTAGGATCTCCAATCGGGACAGGTACACAAATGATGCCTTGGATTCACATCGATGATTTATGTAACTTATTTGTGTACGCCATTGAAAACGAACTTGCCGGAACTTATAATGCAATGGCCAATTGTGATAGTAACCATGATTTTATGAAGGCACTTGCAAAAGCTTTAAAGCGTCCGTTTTTTATGCCGAAAGTCCCTGCTTTTTTGTTGAAATTAATGCTTGGAGAAATGTCTGCTTTGGTTTTGGATAGTACGAATGCTTCCAATGAAAAGGTTAAAAACGCTGGGTTTGTCTTTCAACATGAAGCTATTGAATCAACTTTAAGTGCATTACTAAAACGTTAACTCACTATTAATGTAAACATTGGGGTGTAAATAACCTAATTTATATTTTCTTGAGAAACATATATTTTCTTTTAATTTCATCAAAAAAAAGATGGCGAAGAAAGATAAATTATTTGTGTTAGACACTTCTGTTCTGTTGCACGATCACCAATCAATTACCAACTTTAAAAACAATAATGTTGCTATTCCGATAACTGTTTTGGAAGAATTGGATAAGTTCAAGGTTGGGAACGACACCAAAAATTTCTCCGCTCGAGAAGTCATTCGTTTTATAGATAAACTTTCTGGAAATGGCTCGCTCCAAGAATGGATTTCTTTAGGAAAAGGGTTAGGAAAATTTAAGATAGCAATGGATCATACGCCTGTAAATATAAATGCGGAACAAGTTTATGCTTATGGTAAAAACGATCACAAAATAATAAATGCTGCCTTATTTCTAAAAGAACGAGAAAGTAAACAAACCGTTGTTCTAGTAACCAAAGACATCAACTTAAGAATTAAAGCCAAAGCCTTAGGATTAGTTGCTGAAGATTATGAAACAGGAAAAGTAAGTAGTGAAGACCTTAAAAGTGAGAGTTCTTATAGTATTGAAAACGTTGATTCAGAAATAATTAGAGAAATATTCTTGAAAGGAAGAATTGAAGAAAATGGAATTTTGGGAGAAAAAAAAGTTTCTAATGGCTATTACATTTTAAAAAACGGAAAAACTTCATCTTTAGCATTTTACAATCATAAAACGAATCAAATTGAACGAATAGAAAAGGAATTCGTTTATGGAATTAAACCTAAAAATGCTGAACAAGCTTTTGCTTTTCACGCTTTATTAAATGATGATGTCAAGCTTGTGGCGTTGCAAGGTGTAGCTGGAACTGGAAAAACGCTTTTAGCTTTAGCCGCTGCCTTGGAACAGCACAAACAATATAATCAAATAATTTTGGCAAGACCTATTGTTCCTTTGTCAAACCGAGAAATAGGTTTTCTTCCCGGTGATGCAAATGACAAAATTGGACCATATATGGAGCCTCTATGGGACAATATGAAATTTATTAAATCACAATTTAGAGAGAACGAAAAGAAAAATCGTGCGATTCAAGAAATGCAAGATTCGGGCAAAATTATCATTACTCCTCTTGCATTTATTCGCGGTAGAAGCCTTTCAAACATTATGTTTATTGTTGATGAAGCTCAAAATTTAACACCTCACGAAGTAAAAACAATTATAACACGTGCTGGCGAAAACACAAAAATCATTTTTACGGGCGACGTACACCAAATTGATTCTCCATACCTCGATGAAAATAGTAATGGCTTAGCCTATTTGATTGATCGCTTAAAAAACCAAACACTTTTTACGAATGTCAAATTAGAGAAAGGTGAGCGTTCAGAATTAGCGAATTTAGCGAATGAGTTGTTGTAGGCATTCACTCCCAAATAACTGTAATCTTCCCTGTTGATTTTCCGCTTTCTAAAAGTGCGTGCGCTTCGCCAATTTTTGAAACTGGATAAACAGCTCCAACTTGAGGAGTAATTTCACCTTTTAAGTATAAATCTACCACCGCGAGCAAACACTCATGAATAATCATTGGGCGGTTATCTGCGATTTTTAACATGTTGACTCCCAAAATACTCTTTGAGCGCATCATTAAACCAATTGGTAGAATTAAACCCATTTTTCGAACGAAATTCAAGCTAGATAAAAAGCCAAACTTACCTCCAACTAATTCCGAGCCACCAAAAATAAACAAGCGTCCACCTGAACCAATTAATGCTAAATCCTTTTTGAAAGTGGAGCCTGCCACAGGATTGTAACTTGCGTCTAAACGATCTCCTTTCAAATGTGAAAAAATCGTTTTTTGGTAATCAGTTTCATTGTAATTCACAACAAAATCAGCACCTAAATCCTTTACTAATTGCGTTTTTGAAGTGTTGCCAATTTTTGCTATAACATAAGC
>CAMDGP010000120.1 GCA_945897765.1 Chitinophaga pinensis | reverse complement strand
AAAGATACGCAAACAGACACAAATCCTGCTGTAACACCTTCGCCGACTACAAATAACACAGTAGCACCTACTAATTCTTCCACAAATCAATTTTTAACAAAAGATAGTACAGGATTAATTTTTAGAGTTCAAATTCATACCTCTGATAGAAAAACGTCTTTATCATCTTCTCGTTTTAAAGGTTTGGTAATATTTGAATATCAGCAAGATAATCTTTACAAATACTGTACTGGAGTTTATCAAAATGATTTACAAGCAGCTAAAATGTATAAAAACGAATTGATTGAAAATGGCTTTCAAAATGCATTTGTTGTAGCTTTCTTTAATGGAGAGCGTATTAGTATTGAAAAAGCCATTAAATTAGCAGAAAAATAGTATTTTGAAATTCGCAAAAGAAATAAAAGTTGGCGTTATTGCTGTTTTGGCAATTGTCATTTTGGTAGCTGGAGTAAATTTTCTGAAAGGAAATAGTTTTTTTGGAGGTGATGTTAAATACATTGCTTTCTTCCCAAACTCCGGAAACATCATGGTTTCAAGTAATGTTACCTTAAACGGCGTTGTCGTTGGTAAAGTTATGTCCATTAAAAATATGCCGACCAATCCACCAGGTAGAAGGGTGAAAATTGAGTTTAGTATTCAAGATAAAAACATCAAATTACCGAAAGGAACAGTTATTGAAATTGGTTCTTTGGACGTTTTAACGAAAGCAATAATCATTCAAATCCCATTAAACTTTAGTAAAGGTTATTACAAAGCTGGGCAAGTTTTACCAGGGAAATTGTCAGTAGATATGATGTCTCAAGTAAAACAATACGCAGATCCAATTTCACAGCGCTTACAAGCAATGATGAGTTCGATTGATAAAATGGTTGTATCACTTTCAGCTTTTTGGGATACGACAGCAACTTCAGAAATTGAAGGAAGTTTACGCCAAGTTAAAATCACAATTGAAAAGTTAGGAAACGTTGCGGAAGAAATTGAATCTTTTGTTGGAACTGAGAAAATTCAATTTGCAAAAATCATGTCAAATATTGAAAATATCACAGGAAATTTAAAGAAAAGTAACGAACAAGTTTCTGCAATAATTGGTAACACTAAGAAAATATCTGACGATTTAGTAACAGCAGATTTCAAAAGTGTTGTGTTAGATGCTCAAACAACCATCAAGAAATTGAACCTTGTTTTGACAGATGTTGAAAATGGAACTGGTACAATGGGTAAATTACTGAAAGACGAGAAATTATATAATGAGTTAGTAGAAACGAACAATGAACTGCAAAATCTTGTTAATGACTTGCAATTGCACCCGGAGAGATACATTCATTTTTCTGTTTTAGGCGCAAAAACAAAAGGGGTTCCATTGACTGGAATCGAAGAAAAGAAATTAAGAAAAATTTTGGACAGCATTCCCGAATAAGATTTAAGTATGATTCAATCTATCATTTTTGCAGTATTATGTATCGCCGGGTTTGGCGTGTTTGGTTACAACATTTGGAAAGTAAGAAGTAACATTTTACTTGGTCGCGACATCGACAGGTCTGACAATTCAAGCGAGCGTTGGAAAACAATGTTATTGGTAGCTTTTGGACAAAAAAAGATGTTTTCTAGACCAATTCCCGCTTTGTTGCACTTAGCCATATATGTCGCTTTTATTATCACACAAATTGAGTTGATAGAAATTATAGCAGATGGAATTTCTGGTCATCACCGTTTATTTTTCGCTTCTTTGGGCGGATTTTATAACTTCATGATTAGTTTTATAGAAGTGCTTTCTTTACTTGCATTTATTGCTACAATCGCCTTTTTAGCTCGAAGAAATTTGTTAAAATTACCGCGCTTCACTATGAAGGAATTAGCTGGATGGCCAACAAAAGACGCCAACTTAATTCTTATAATGGAAATTGTATTGGTGACATGTATTTTTACAATGAACACTTCTGATGAAATTCTCTATAGAATTGGTGGCTCTCACGCAATTCATGAAAAAGGTTCATTTGGATTTTTAATTTCCTCTTTCATCGCAGATTTATTCATGCCTTTGTTTAAAGATGGTTACCCAACGAGCGAATTAGAATTATTAGAAAGAATCGGTTGGTGGGGTCATATAGCAATGGTTTTCGCGTTTTTAAATTACCTTCCGTATTCGAAACATTTCCACATTGTTTTAGCTTTTCCAAATACATATTTTTCAAATTTGGAGAAAAAAGGACGTTTCACAAACATGGAATCTGTTACAAATGAAGTGAAATTAATGATGGATCCAAATGCAGATCCGTATGCTGCGCCAGCTGATCCTAATGCTGCACCTCAACGTTTTGGAGCAAAAGATGTGCAAGATTTAACTTGGAAAAATTTGTTGGATGCTTACACCTGTACTGAGTGTGGTCGTTGTACTTCTTCATGTCCTGCAAATCAAACAGGGAAATTGCTTTCTCCACGTAAAATAATGATGGACACACGTGATCGCTTGGTAGAAGTAGGAGAAAATATCCGTCAGCACGGTAAAGATTACGACGATGGGAAAAGTTTATTTTCTTATATTTCAGAAGAAGAAATTTGGGCTTGTACAAGTTGTAATGCTTGTTTAGATGAATGTCCAGTAAATATAGATCCTTTGTCAATCATTATAGATTTGCGTCGCTATTTAGTGATGGAAGAATCAAAAATGCCAACAGAATTGACGGGAATGCTTACAAATATTGAGAATAATGGTGCACCTTGGCAGTTTTCACCAAGTGACCGATTGAATTGGGCAACAGAAGATTAAAATGGATAAAAATCAGTTAATTGTTACTCAAATTGCAGGGAAAAATGTATCTCCAATTTTACCTGAACATATCAAAAATTACCTTATTGATATTGATGGAACAATCTGTGATGACATTCCGAATGAAGAACCAGAAAGAATGGAGACTGCAGAACTTTATCCCGATGCATTAGTGACTCTAAATCAATGGTTTGATGAAGGTCACATTATGACATTTTTTACTTCAAGATTAGAAGAACATAGAGAGGTAACAGAAAAATGGCTTGTTAAAAATGGTTTTAAGTTCCATGGGATTTTATTTGGAAAACCAAGGGGAGGTAATTATCATTGGATTGATAACCATATCGTTAGAGCTACAAAATTTAATGGAAAGTTTACTGAGCTAACCAATAAAGTAAGTAATATTCAAGTATTCAAAGATTGATTATGAGTTTAAACGTACCTACAATGGCCGAAATGATGGCCAAAGGCGAAACAGCAGATGTATTATTCTGGGTTGGTTGTGCTGGAAGTTTTGATGATAGAGCAAAGAAAATTACAAAAGCATTGGTGAAAATTTTAAACCATTGTAATGTAAAATTCGCAGTGCTTGGAACCGAAGAGAGTTGTACAGGCGATCCTGCAAAACGCGCTGGAAATGAATTCACGTTCCAAATGCAAGCAATGATGAATATTCAAGTTTTGAATGGTTATGAAGTAAAAAAAATCGTGACGGCTTGTCCACATTGTTTCAATACCTTGAAAAACGAATATCCAGAATTGGGTGGAAATTACGAAGTTGTTCATCATACACAATTGATTCAAGATTTGATCAACACAGGAAAATTAGCTTTAGAAGGAAGTCAAACATATAAAGGAAAAAAAATCACCTTCCACGACCCTTGTTATTTGGGAAGAGCAAATGATGTTTACTAAGCTCATCGTGCTTTAATTGAAAAATTAGACGCAGAGTTAGTGGAAATGAAACGTTGCAAAACCAAAGGGTTATGTTGTGGCGCTGGTGGCGCCCAAATGTTCAAAGAAGCAGAAAAAGGGAACAAAGAAATCAACGTTGAAAGAACGGAAGATGCTTTGGAAACAGATGCTGAAATCATTGCTACAGGTTGTCCTTTCTGTAACACAATGATGACAGATGGAGTTAAAAACTTCAACAAAGAAGATGAAATTAAAGTTTTAGACGTTGCTGAATTAATTGCAAATGCTGCCGAACTTTAGTCAACTTTTTCAAAATTTACCTGAGCACAGTCGTGTTTGGTTATATCTTGCCGATCGAAAATTAGACGTTACAGAAGCGAATTATGTCACTGAAAAAATGCACCATTTCTTATCGAATTGGGCAGCACACAACAAGAAACTTTCTTGCGACGGAACTTTACTTTTTAATCAGTATTTAATCCTAGCAGTGAATGAGGATATTGAATCTGCATCAGGATGTTCAATTGATAGTTCAGTTCATTTTGTTAAGAGTTTGGGACAAGAACTTAATGTAGATTTTTTTAATCGCTTAAAGGTGCTTGTAATCGAAAATCAAGAACCGGTTATGAGCTCTTATTTTGAAGCTGTTGAGAATAATCTAGACTTCATCAATCCAATGATTACTAAATTAGAAGAGTTAAGAGGTTTATCATTTGAAGTAAGTCTGTAAATTTAGCTTTTGCTAAATAATACCATAACGGAGGAAAATTAATCGAATTTTCTTTATTGTCCAAGACTTTATACATCTAATTGAAGAACGAAATCTTATTGTTTTTTACTTTTTTAAATCGAACAATTACATAATTGATAGTCATTACTCCAATCATTAAAACAAAAGGAAGCAATGGCAAAGTGTAGCGTTCTTCGATACCTCTCTGAAAATAAACGAGATAGAAACAAGAGCTTAAAATACCTATGATGAGTAATCTTATTCGAGTATCTTTTAAAGCGAAAAACGCAAAGGGTAAAAGAAGAAATGCAAGGCTGTGAATTCCAAAACAGAGCAATCGTAATGTTTCCATCCAAATCGTTCCTCGGTAGGCATGTTGAAATTGATGCAGCGATAAATTAGAATGAAAAATCATTGATTTTGCAACAAGTAGTGGTGTTTGAATGTGATACTGAAAAAGATTATTCGAACTAAATTTAATTGCTAAACGATCAAAATTATTCATTGCTCTTCGTTCATCTTTTAGCAAGTAAGAAGGCATTAATTGCTGTTTTTCATAGTAAGGTTTTTGAGCGAAAATTGCGCGTTGATAAAGTCTAAAAGCCCAAATAAATTCCTTTTCTCCAATGGACTTTACGATATTTTTAGGGATTTCATCCAAGACTTTATCAATTTGGGTTTGACTTGTATCTAAAGTCATAGTTGCTTCCCAAAAAGGGACAATCGTTTCGTGAAAATGTGCGCCGTTTGATTCCCAACCTTTAAACAATTCCCAAAGTGAAGCATGCGGTTTTCTGAAAACACCAGGAATCTCATTTTGATAAATAGGGTGGAGGCCAAGCCATTTACCAAGTTCTAATTTCGATTTTATTTGCCAAGAAATGATTCCAGAAAGAGAGATTGAAAGAAAAAGTAAAGTGTTTAAAACAGTGGTCAATAATCCCTTTTGACGAAACCAATTAATGAGTAAACCGACTATGAAAAAGGGTAAGAAGAGGATCAAAAATGGACGAATAAGCAATAAAACGGAAACGAAACATCCAGTAAGAATTAGAAACAACAATTGAAAGCGCACCTCTTTTTCTGTAGTAATTTTAACCATTAAATAAACGGAAATAATAAGCAAAGCAGGGGTAATACCCTCTGTTAATGTGAAGTATAAAAATCCAATTGAAAATGGTAAAAATCCATAAATAACAGCTGTAATCATCGACAACCATTGTGATTTGGTAAAATACAGGCTCAAATTAAAAAGACAAAAAACAGAAAATGAAAACAGAAAACATTGAACAATTTTCAAAACAAATAAAGCCTTTGATTCGCCACTAAATTTTAAAGTTAAATAGTAAAAAAGCCCGTACCCTGGAGGACGAATGGAGGATGAAAATTTATCAAAATTGGTTTCATTCTTAGTTCCCTTTTCATACAAACGTTGATAAGGATTCAAATAACTTGCATCATCTTCAGTTATTACCGTTTGATTATTTCTTAGGGGTATATTTGCTGCTTTTAGATTTTCCAAATTTAAATTATTCCAAAAAATAGCACTTAGCAAAGCGACAAATGCAATAATGATTGGAAGTAGTTTGTTTAACATATTTTCGAAATCACGCTAAAGATAACAACTTTTTTATCAGGTTTCGTTATGTTTTGATTAACAGATAGTTACTAAAAAAATATTTCAAGTTAAACTAATCTTTAAGTAAATTTAAACTAATTCATGTTTTTCCCAAATCTGAATCAATTCAACTAAAGTTTTAACTGCTTTTTGCATGTCTTGAACACTTACATATTCGTGTTTGGAATGAATTGCCATTTCTCCTGTAAAGATATTCGGACAAGGTAATCCCATAAACGACAAACGTGAACCGTCAGTTCCACCGCGAATTATGGTGCGTTTAGGTTCCACGCCAGCTTTCAACATTGCTTGCTCCACATAATCTGTAACGAAAGGTATTTCTTGCAAGATTTCCTTCATGTTACGGTACTGCTCAATGATTTTAAAGTCAAATGTCGTTCCTGGATATTGATTCACAACGCTCTCTGTAATGCGTTTCAATTCCGCTTCGTATTCTTCTAATTTCGAAGTTTGGTGGTCACGAATGATGAATTGTAACGTTGCTTGTTCCAATCCTCCTTCAATGGAAGTTGGGTGAACAAATCCTTCTCTATTGCTCGTAGTTTCAGGTGACCAGCGATCTTTTGGTAAAGCTGCCACCACTTCTGAAGCAAGTTTGATTGCATTTACCATTTTATTTTTAGCGTATCCTGGATGTGCACTGATTCCATGGAATGTAATTTTAACCGCATCAGCTGAAAAGGTTTCATCTTCGATGTCGCCCAATTGGCCACCGTCTAAGGTATAACCGTAATCAGCATTTAATTTTTTCATGTCCAATTGTTCCACACCACGACCAATTTCTTCATCTGGCGTAAACAAAATGCGGACATCGCCGTGTTTCACTTCAGGATGTTG
>CAMDGP010000119.1 GCA_945897765.1 Chitinophaga pinensis | reverse complement strand
CAAGGCATCAATCGTTTTGTCAGGAGAAACTCCAGGAAACAAATGCACGATGATTTCCGCTTCCATCGAAGTGTTGTCCTCGATTTTCTTGATTTTTATCTTTCCTTTATCGTTGGCTTTAATCACTGATTCAATCAAAGAACCAGTCGTTGTTCCAAAAGGAATTTCGTTGATGATTAAAGTTTTGTTGTCAACTTTTCTAATTTTCGCCCTAACGCGTACTCTTGCACCACGCAAACCATCGTTGTAACCCGTAAAATCTGCCATTCCTCCATTTGGGAAATCAGGCAAAAATTCCACTTTCTTACCACGCAAATGGTTAATCGCTTGGTCGATTAATTCGATGAAATTATGCGGTAAAAACTTACAAGCCATCCCAACCGCAATTCCTTCCGCTCCTTGCGCTAAAAGCAAAGGAAACTTCATTGGCAATTGCTCTGGCTCTTTATTTCTGCCGTCGTAACTGGACAACCAATTTGTTGTTTTACCATTAAAAGCAACGTGTAAAGCAAATTTTGAAAGACGTGCCTCAATGTAACGAGGGGCTGCTGCGCCGTCACCAGTCAAAGTATTTCCCCAGTTTCCTTGACAATCAATCATCAATTCTTTTTGACCCAATTGCACCAAAGCATCTCCTATCGAAGCGTCACCGTGCGGGTGATATTTCATCGTATTCCCGATAATGTTCGCTACTTTGTTGTAACGTCCGTCTTCCATTTCCTTCATCGAATGCAAAATGCGTCGTTGTACCGGTTTCAAACCATCGTACAATGAAGGAACGGCGCGTTCAAGAATTACATAACTGGCATAATCCAAAAACCAATTTTCGTACAAGCCACCCACAGGAATGACTTTTTCATCTACTTTTTTATGCTCGAAAGGATTGTGTTCGTCACCCTTTTCCAAGTTTGCATCTTCAATTTCGTCCTCTGCCATAATTAAGAAGCTTGTTCAAGATCGTCTGGATGCGTGTCTGCAAGAATTTCTTCTGCAATGTCTTTCTCCACACGAAGGTTATCAATAATAAAATCTTGTCGTTCTGGTGTGTTTTTACCCATAAAATAGGACAAAATCGAATCAATCGAATTGTCTTTGGATAATAGAACCGGTTCTAAACGAATGTCAGCACCAATAAAATGAATGAACTCGTCAGGTGAAATTTCTCCCAATCCTTTGAATCGCGTTATTTCAGCTGCTTTTCCGATTTCTGCAATCGCATTTCGGCGCTCTTCTTCGGAATAACAATAAATCGTTTTTTTCTTGTTGCGAACACGGAACAAAGGCGTTTGCAAGACATATACGTGGTTTCTTTTTACCAAATCCGGGAAAAACTGCAAGAAAAACGTCAACAACAACATGCGAATGTGCATTCCATCAACGTCGGCATCGGTTGCAATTACGATTTTGTTGTAACGCAAATTATCCATATCGTCTTCGATGTCCAAAGCCGCTTGAATGAGGTTGAATTCCTCGTTTTCGTACACCACTTTTTTCGTCAATCCGTAGCAATTCAAAGGCTTACCACGCAACGAGAAAACAGCTTGTGTGTTCACATCTCTTGATTTCGTAATCGAACCACTCGCAGAATCACCCTCCGTAATGAACAAGGTTGTATTCTCACGGTTTTCGTCTTTCAAATCTGTTAAATGTGCTCGGCAATCACGTAATTTTTTATTGTGAAGACTTGATTTTTTAGAACGTTCACGCGCAATTTTACGAATACCAGCCAATTCTTTGCGCTCGCGCTCTGACTGTTTGATTTTCTTTTCAATCGTTTCTGCCACATCGGGATGACGGTGCAGGTAATTATCTAATTTGTCTTTCAAGAAATCATTGATGAACGCACGCATGGATTTTCCACCCGGTTCAATTTCTTGCGACCCTAATTTTGTTTTTGTTTGTGATTCGAAAACAGGTTCAATCACTTTAATCGCAATCGCAGCTACAATTGACTGACGAATATCAGAAGCCTCGTAGTTTTTATTGTAAAAATCGCGAATCACCTTTGCAACCGACTCACGGAAAGCACTTTGATGGGTACCACCTTGTGTAGTATGTTGTCCATTTACAAACGAATAATAATCTTCTCCATACGTTCTACCGTGTGTGAAAGCTACTTCAATGTCTTCGTCTTCAATGTGAATAATTGGATACAAAGGATCGCCATCCATATTGTTTTCCAACAAATCTTTCAAACCATCTTTCGATTGAAACTTTTCACCGTTACAATAAATCGCTAATCCGCGGTTCAAGTAACAGTAATTCCACATCATTTTATCCAAGTAAACTGTTTTGAAAGCATACTTTTTGAAAATCGTTTCGTCGGGAATAAATTCTACGTAGGTTCCGTTTTGCTCGTTCGTCTTCTCAATAGGATATTCTTTTACTAATTCTCCTTGGCTAAAATCTGCACGTTTTAATTCACCTTCGCGCACTGAGTAAACCGAGAAATAAGAAGAAAGTGCATTCACAGCTTTTGTACCGACCCCATTTAAACCAACCGATTTTTTGAAGGCTTTGGAATCGTATTTTCCACCGGTATTCATTCGTGAAACAACTTCCACCACTTTTCCTAACGGAATACCACGACCGTAATCGCGCACACTTACTTTTCCGTCTTTCACTTTAATGTCGACGCGTTTGCCATTCCCCATCACGAATTCATCGATACAGTTATCGACTACTTCTTTTACGAGGATATAAATTCCATCATCTGCTGCGGCGCCATCACCGAGTTTTCCGATGTACATTCCAGGACGCAAGCGAATGTGCTCTTTCCAGTCGAGTGAGCGTATGTTGTCTTCAGTATATTGATTTTCAGCCATTTTTAAGTGCAATTCTTGAATTTAACAAAAATAACTGATAAACAGAGAAATGATTAGTAACTAAACGTAATTTATGAACGCGGATTAGTTGATAACAAAGAAGCTGAATTTTTACTTCTTAATGTTTAATAATGATTAACTAAATACTTGAATTATTATGTTGAATTTACAGAAAAGTGACGAGTATTTTTTGAAACAATGGAAATCATCAGTTATAACTTCTTGTGTTAAGGATCGAATTATATATCTTTGTCTAAGGTTAAACGACACATATTTTGCAAATTTCGAACGAGTATTATAATGAGAAAAATTTAAAATTAAGCAAAATTGAAGAGATTGTTTCTATTCTCTTTTGCTCAAAAATAATTATCCCATTTTTTTCAAAAGTTGCATTTATTAATTGAATTTAAGACCTTTAAAACCAAATGGAAAACCGAACAATTTTATTCTACGACGGTGAATGTGGAGTTTGCAGTAGAACGGTTCGATTTATACTTAAAAATGAGCGCTCTAATAATCTGTATTTTAGTTCTTTACAAAGTGATTTTGCTATTCTTTTTTTATCTAAATTTGGAATAAAAAGTGTAAGTTCAAATACTTTGTACCTTTTCGAAAATGGAAAACTTTTCAACAAATCGCACGCTGCAATGAAGTTGATTCCTTATTTGAAAGTTCCTTTTGGTTTGCTAAAAACACTTTATATTTTCCCTCGGTTTTTGCGCGATTTTGTTTATGATCGAATTGCCGTAAATCGTAAAGTATTTTTCAAAGATGTTTGCGAGTTAATTAGCTTAGATAAAAACCGATTTTTGTGATTTGGAATTCTATTTTTGTTTAAAATTCAACACCTATGCGTTTACTTATATTCTTTTTACTAATAACACACATTTCCTTTTCTCAATTTTCTAAAGCTGATTCTTTGCGAGGATGTTATGGTGAATCTCGCAATTGGTGGGATTTGACGCATTATGATTTAAGTGTTGAATTTCAACCTGCAACCCAAACAATAAAGGGTTCAAATAGTGTAACTTACAGTATTTTAAAGAATGTAAAAGCAGGGAAAAAAATCATTCAAATTGATTTGCAAGAACCCCTGATTTTGGACAGTATAATTTTTGAAGCAAAGTTTTTACCAAGAACAGCTATTCGAAAAGAGGGAAATGCTTATTTCTTTGAAACGGCTAACTTAAAAACAAAAGAAAATTCAACAGCAAGTTTTACTATTTATTATCACGGAAAACCCCGAAAAGCAGTGAGAGCTCCTTGGGATGGTGGTGTGATTTGGAAAAAAGATGTAAATGGTTTGCCTTGGATAACGGTTGCTTGTCAAGGGCTGGGTTCAAGTGTTTGGTTCCCTTGCAAGGATTCGCAATATGACGAACCCGACAGTGTAGATATGCATTATACGTGTCCAAGTAATTTGAAATGTGTGAGCAACGGGCGTTTGGTAGGAGTAGAGAAACTGAATGATTCACAGAGTACCTATTCTTGGAAAGTTGTGAATCCAATAAACAATTATTGTATTATTCCCTACATTGGTGATTATGTTACTTTTCACGAAGATTTTATGGGCGAAAAGGGAAAATTGGACCTCGATTATTGGGTGTTGAGAGGTAATTTAGAAAAAGCGAAAAAGCAATTTCAAGATGTTCCTAGAACCATAAAAGCTTTTGAATATTGGTTTGGTCCTTATCCATTTTATGAAGATGGTTATAAATTAGTGGAAGCTCCACATTTAGGAATGGAACATCAAAGTGCGGTTGCGTATGGTAATGGTTTCAAAAATGGTTATCAAGGAACCGATTTAAGTGGGACAGGCGAGGGCTTGAAATGGGATTATATCATCGTTCATGAAACTGGTCATGAATGGTTTGGAAACAATATTACCACTAAAGATATTGCGGATATGTGGGTTCATGAAGGTTTTACCGATTATTCAGAATCTTTGTTCATAGATTATTGGTACGGAAAAGAAGCAGCAAGTAAATATTGTATTGGTTTGCGACAAAATATTCTAAATGACAAACCAATAATCGGATCCTATCTTGTTCAAAGTGAGGGTAGTGGTGATATGTACTACAAAGGAGCTAATCTCCTACACACGATTCGAACGCTAGTAAATAACGATGCTTTATTCCGTATGACTTTACGAAAAATGAATCAAGAATTTTATCATCAAACAGTAACTTCAGCTGAAATAGAAAGCTTTATGTCGCTTGAATTAAAAATGGATTTGACAAAGATTTTTAATCAATATTTACGTGAAAAACGTCCACCAACGTTGGAGGTTGTGAGAAAGAAAAACAAGATTCTTTTTCGTTGGGTAAATTGCATTGAAGGTTTTGATATGGATGTGATTTTTAACAACAAACGTTTCACTTGTTCAACAAATTGGAGCACCATTAAAACAACCAAAAAAGTAGTTTTAGATAAAAATATTTATGTGCTCAAAAAGTTTGATTTGTAATAATTGAGTAAATTGATTTTTCTTTTAGTTGTTGATTTGATTTTTTTTGCAATTAATATAATCGTGAGGAACGAAAATCTTTGAATCAATTTCAAAATAACCACAATCAATACTGCAATTAATAGCAACAAAATACCAAGTAAAATAAATAGTAGAGTGATAGATTGTAGATTCACGGATTTACTTCTTCGGTAAAATTAATGCATATTTATTTCTTAAAGTAAACCAACTATAAATAGCTTTTTAAACTTCACTTCACCAACAGAATTTCATCTATAAAAGTCCAAGGTTGGTGACCTTCGCCAGCCAAGCCAGGTTCGATTTTAGTTTTCGAATGAATGGTGATTCGAAGTTTTGAAACCTTTCTAGAAAATGGAAGAAACTGCTTAGATTCGATAAATGAAACTTGCGAATTAGTTGTATTTCCAAAAATAGTTTTTGATTTTTTTCCTTCTAATTTACTTACAGTTATCGAGGTTGGCAAATGAATCCAAGAACCTTCATCTTTTAAAAATGACAATTCAAGGCCTTTGATTTTTTGTGGTTTTAATAAATCAATTTCTATAATTATTTCAGAAGTATCATAACCCAACCATTCATTTCCTTTCCAAGGTAGCGCACCATAATTTCCATCCACCAAGGTTAAATCGCCGTTGTTGTAACGTGGATTCGGTAAGGTTATTAGCTTCGCAGGTAAACCTAAAGTCGGTGAGTTTTTAATTATTACTTTTTCAGTGATTTGTGTTTCACTTGAAGTGAATTCTATTGCATCTTCTTGTGGCTTTTGACTTCTACTGATAGCAATGTAAGTGTTTGATTTTATGTTGCTTTCAAGATTTGCTGGTATTTTCTTTACCTTAAATTCTTCATTTCGCTTGGAATTGATTTGAACAGCAATTCCATCTTTCGTTCTCGTAACATGTGTACTTGCAGCTAAAAATGTTTTGGAGTAATTAACTTTTCGCTTCTCTAATAAAGGTAAATGATAGTTTATTAAAGTATTTTCAAATTCTTCGTAAGTTGGTATTTTTTGACACCACAAAACCTGACTCAATGCTATTGCTCGTGGATAAACCATATATTCAACTTTTTGAAAATCAGTAATGTATTCCGTCCAAAGATTGGCTTGTCCACCTAAGATATACGCCGCTTGTTCGGGCTTCATGTCTTTAGGAATGGGGTTGAATTCATACACTTTTTCTAGTGAAGTATAACCACCAAAAGCAAGCGGTTCCGTTTTTCCTCGTCCTTGATAATGATCAAAATAGCAATGAGAACCAGGCGACATCACTACATCATGTTCTTGTTTTGCAGCTTCGGCACCACCTTCAAATCCGCGCCAAGACATAACAGCAGCATTGGGTGAAAGTCCACCTTCTAAAATCTCATCCCAACCGATTAGTTTTTTACCTTTCGAAGCGAGGAATTTGTCCATACTTTGTATGAAATAACTTTGCAATTCATGTTCGTCTTTGAGCTTGTTTTCTTGAATAATATGTTGGCATTTTTCACATTTTTGCCAGCGATTTTTTGGAGCTTCATCTCCACCTATATGTACAAACTGACCTGGAAATAGTGTAATTACTTCAGTTAAAACATTTTGTAAGAATAGAATTGATTCCTCTTTTGCGCAAAAGATA
>CAMDGP010000118.1 GCA_945897765.1 Chitinophaga pinensis | reverse complement strand
CCCTACAATAGCAAGTTTAATTGTAACGGGAACAGATATAAAATGGTATTATGCTGCTTCAGGTGGTAATTCGCTACCAACTTCTTTAGGATTGAGTAATGGAGCAACTTATTATGCGTCACAAACAATCGGGGGCGTAGAAAGTAATTGTAGATTTGCTGTCACCGTAACAATAAATCCTGTTCCAGTATCTCCTGCTATTACAGGTTCAACCAATTTATGTTGGAATGGAACAACAACATTAACCCCAGAATACCCGACAGGCGGTACAATTACCGATGTAGCAGGGTACAGAACTCATACATTTACAACTAATGGAACTTTAATAGTTCCTGCAGGTTTTTCAGGTGGTGCTGAGCTCTTAGTTGTCGCTGGTGGCGGTGGTGGTGGCTCAGGTCGCGGTGGTGGTGGTGGTGCAGGGGGCTTACTTTTTAATTCAAATTTCACACTAACCGCTGGAACAACCTATACTGTTACTATCGGAGCAGGTGGCGCTGCAGAAACTAACGGAAATAATTCTGTTTTTGGAACAATTACAGCTATTGGAGGTGGCAGGGGAGGAAGTCATAATGGGAATTCTGCTGTTACAACAAATAATGGTCAAAATGGCGGTTCTGGAGGTGGAGCAGCAATAAATTTCCTTACTAGTATTTTTAACGGAGGAACTGCTACTACTAGTCAGGGAAATAATGGTGGAACATCTGGAACTGCTGGAAATGATAATCCAAGGAATACGGGTGGTGGTGGTGGTTTTTCTGAGGCAGGTAGAGCTGGTTCAGGAGGAAATGCAACATGGACAACAGGAGTTTCTCCAAAGGGAGGTGACGGATTTTGTTTTCCTCAATTTCTATCTTTTGGTTCAAATGGTTGTTTTGCCGGAGGGGGAGGAGGTTCAAAAGCTGGTTCGGATAGGTCTAGTGCTCCAGCTGGTGCAGGTGGACAAGGTGGGGGAGGTGCTGGAAGCGCAACAGGAACAAGCTCTTTAAATGGAGTGGCAGGCACTTCAAATACTGGTGGTGGTGGTGGTGGTGATGTTATTATTTCTCCATTAACAATTGGAATTGGAGGTGCTGGAGGCTCAGGCATTATAATAGTTCGCTATTTCATTGGAACACCAACGTGGTCGTCACAGAACACTTCTATTGCAACTGTTTCAAGCGGAGTTGTTACTGGAGGTGCACCAGGAGGGAATACAACGATTGATTATACTGTTGCTGGAGAAGGTAGCTGTCCGAGCACGACTGTTTCTACTTTAATTAATGTATTTGGCGGTCAACAAATTTCACCAATCGGCTCACAATGTTCTGGTACGCAACTCAATTTTGAAGCTTTGCCAATTCTTACAGTTTCAGGTACAACTATTTCTTGGACTGTGTCTACACCTCTACCAACTGGACTAACAGCAAGCACGTTAAGTGGAAATACAAATCTCTTTTCAACAACATTTACAAATCCAACAATTGCAGATCTTTCTCCAACCATAACTGTTTCACAAACAATAGGAGCATTAACTTGTTCAAGAAATTTTACTCCCACAATAATTGCCCAACCAGCCGTTTCCTTAAACTGCCAAAATTTTTGTACGGGAATTGCCACAGACATTATTGCTACACCATCACCAGCAGGAACTTATACCTATAACTGGACTGCTTTACCGGGCGGAGTAACCAATCCTGGAAATAATTCAACTGTTAATACAAGCACTGCTGGAATGTACACTGTCATTGCTACGAACACCGCAACGAATTGTGCAAGTGAAGCAACATCTTGTACGATTGCTGTTCAAAATCCACCGAGTATTAATGCGATATCGCCACCTTAAAGGGATGCTTGATTTTTAATTCCGCCGTGGATAATAAAGTTTCCAACTCGAAGAAGGTTTAAGGTAAATCTTAAATCGAAGGAAGCATTCTTGACTTTAACCTGAAGAAATTAGCAGTTAACTTTATTAAAACGATTAATTATTAACCAAAAATAATCCAAAATTTTAATCATTTTCTTGTGCGAAATCAACTATTTCACTAACTTAATGTAAATAAACAATAAAAAACGTAAGTGAAATGTTAGTTAAAACCTACTCCAGTACAGTGTTTGGTATCAATGCAACCACGATTACGGTCGAAGTAAATTTAGGTATCGGTGTCAATTTTTATTTGGTCGGTTTACCTGATAGCGCAGTGAAAGAAAGTCAGCAACGAATTAAGGCCGCTTTTAAGAACAATGATTTGAAATTTCCAGGTAAGGAAATAACGGTAAACATGGCGCCCGCCGATATTCGTAAAGAAGGTTCTGTTTTTGATTTGCCGATTGCCATTGGAATTTTGGCGGTCAGTGACCAAGTGAAAATTGATTTATTAGACCAATACCTGCTTATCGGTGAATTATCCTTAGATGGCTCCATTCAAGCGACGAAAGGAATTTTACCGATAGCTTTACAAGCGAAACAAGAAGGTTTCAAAGGAATTATTGTTCCAAAAGCAAATGCACAAGAGGCAGCTGTCGTGAATGATTTAGAGGTTTATGGTGCCGAAAAGTTAAGCGAAGTGATTGCGTTTTTTAATCAAGAGGAAAATACCTTGCAAAAAACCGAGATTGATGTCTTAAAGAAGTTTGAGTACTTGATTGATAATTGTGATGTGGATTTTCGGGATGTTAAAGGACAAATGAATATTAAACGTGCTTTTGAAATCGCTGCTGCAGGTGGGCACAACGTAATTTTGATTGGGCCTCCAGGCGCAGGAAAATCCATGTTAGCCAAACGTCTTTCAACTATTCTTCCGCCAATGAGTATGGACGAAGCATTGGAAACAACCAAAATTCACAGCGTTGCAGGAAAAGTAAAAGGGCAAGTTGGATTGATAACGCAACGTCCTTTTCGTAAACCTCATCACACGATTTCAGACATTGGTTTAATTGGAGGCGGAAGTTATCCTTTGCCAGGTGAGATTTCATTGGCGCATAATGGCGTTTTATTTCTAGATGAACTTCCTGAATACAAACGACAAGTATTAGAAGTAATGCGTCAACCTTTAGAAGATCGAGTGGTGAATATTTCTCGCGCAAAATTCTCAATTGATTATCCAGCAGGTTTTATGTTAGTTGCAGCAATGAATCCTTGTCCGTGTGGTTATTATAATCATCCGGATAAAGAATGCGTTTGTGGACCAGGAGTTGTACAAAAATACTTGAATAAAATATCAGGGCCACTTTTAGATCGAATTGACATTCATGTGGAAGTTACACCCGTTTCTTTTGATGAATTATCGAACGATGTTCCAGTAGAGGGAAGTAAAGAAATTAGAACAAGGGTGGAAAAAGCAAGAAACCTTCAAAAAAGACGCTATCAATTACATGAAGGAATTCATTGCAACGCACAAATGTCAAAAACGGAATTTGATATTCATTGTAAAGTGGATGAGGTTGGCAATAAAATTTTAAAGACGGCAATGGATAAAATGGGACTTTCAGCAAGGGCTTATGATAGAATTTTAAAAGTAGCACGGACAATTGCCGATTTAGAATCCTCAGAATGGATTAAAGCTCAACATGTCGCTGAAGCAATCCAATACAGAAGTTTGGATAGAAGTAATTGGGCGATGAGTTAAATTACAAATAATCTGAGAAAACTATTATCTTTAGAAACTCAAAATTAAAAACATGAAATCTATATTTCTATTAATTGCTTATAATTTTACATTCACTATATTCTCACAATTTCAGGTTGGGCACACAACAATCACTTTTAATGACCCTGCGAGAACGGGTGGCTTTGGATCGGGTGGAGGTGCTGGAAGACAAATTCAAACTGAAATTTATTACCCTGCCATAACAGCTGGTGATAATGTTGCACTTGTCGCTGGTCAATTTCCTGTAATAACCTTTGGTCATGGTTTTGCAATGTCGTGGGACGCTTATTCAAATATTTGGCAACGATATGCAGCGAAGGGATATATTTTGGCATTTCCAAGAACAGAGGGTGGATTGATACCTAGCCCTAGTCATGGAGATTTTGGAACAGATTTGCGTCAAGTTGCAGAGAAAATGTTAGCATTGAATTCAAATGTTAGTTCTATTTTCAATGGTAAAGTAGCTCAAAAAGCACTAATCATGGGCCACTCAATGGGTGGTGGAGCAACAATGTTAGCCGCAGCAAACAATGCAAATATCGTTGGGATTGTTGGTCTAGCACCAGCAGAAACAGACCCAGCCGCAACTTTGGCGGCACCAAATATCACAGTTCCCGCTTTGATTTTTTCAGGAACAGCAGACGGAGTAACGCCAGCAGCAGAACATCATACACCAATTTATAATGGTTTAGCAAGTTCATGTAAAAACTTTGTAAATATTACAGGTGGAGGTCATTGTTATTATGCACAAACAAATTTCAATTGTGATTTTGGTGAAAGTACTTCTTCTCCTAACATTTCAATTGATAGAGCACAACAGCAATTATTAACATACACAATTCTTGATCCATGGTTAGATTATATTCTAAACGATAATTGCGAAGCTTATACTTCATTTCAAACAGCATTAAACTCAACAACAGGTACTACAGGCGTAACCACTTGTCCGAGTGTCGCTGCGGTTTCCATAACAGCAAACGGAGCAGTATTAACAGCTTCGACTACTGGAGTAAGTTATCAATGGTATTATAACAACGCACCCATAAATAATGCTACAAGCCAGTCCTTTACTGCCACACAAGATGGAAATTACACGGTTAAGGTAACGTATCAATACGGTTGTATAACAAGTGCACCTTACGCTTATTCAAATGGTGGTGTTGGAATTGATGAAAATATAATTTCTTTTAAATTATTTCCGAATCCTGTTTCAAACGTATTGACTGTAAGTAATTTAAGTGGCAAAATAGCGACTTATACATTGCTAGATTTGAGTGGAAGACCAATTTTAATCTTTGAATCCCAAGATGCAACAATTTCTATGGATTTATCAAAATTTTCTTCGGGCAATTACTTTGTAAATATTGAAGGCTTCACAGGAAAAAAGACCTATCGAATTGTTAAAGATTAAAATCATAATCGAATATTGTCAACCATCTAATTTCATTTACTTAATTTCGGGAACTCTTAATCAAACAAATGCATAGAATTTATTCATTATTTACACTTGTATTTCTAACATTTACAAGTTTTTCTCAGGATAACACAATACGTGGTTTTATTTACGATAAATCAAATGGTGAACCCATGAGTTTTGAAAAAATCAAAGTTCTCAAAATAGATAGTTCAATTATAGCCGGTGCAGTAACTGATTTGAATGGTTTTTTCTCCATTCCAAAATTAGCGAAAGGTAAATACATTTTGAAGGTTGATAATTTCAAATTTGAAACCATCTATTCGAATGTTGAAATTAAAGATGGAAAAAAGATTTACGATTTAAAGTTTGAATTAGTAGTCAGAGAAAACGTAAAAGAATTCGAAGAAGTTAAGGTCTCAGCTGATAGTAAAACAAAAAGAACAGAAATTGGAATTTCTAAATTAAAATTAGATCAAAAGGGACTCGAGCGAATACCAAGTTATGGAGCCGAAAATGATATTGTTGGAGCTTTTAGTGTAACGCCGGGAGTTGTAACAACAGGTGATCAAGGTGGACAATTGTATGTTCGAGGAGGAACACCAATTCAAAATAAAGTATTATTGGATGGAATGACTGTTTACAATCCATTTCACTCTATCGGTTTCTTCTCCATTTTTGAAACGGAATTAGTTAAAAACGTTGACATTTACACAGGTGGTTTTGAATCTAAGTATGGTGGTAGAATTTCATCAGTAATGGATATTACATACCGTGATGGTAATAGACAGGAATTTGGAGGTAAAGTATCTGCTTCTCCATTTTTAGCGAAATTAGTACTTGAAGGACCGATTGGTAAAAAAACTAAAGATGGTTCTCCAAGAGCAGGTTCTTATATTTTTTCAGCTAAACACAGCTTACTTGATTATACTTCAAAATCGCTCTATCCAAGAATAAATGATGGAAACGGATTACCTTTTAATTTCACAGATTTATACGGGAAAGTTACATTTACAGCCGATGGAGGCACAAAATTTAGCGCTTTTGGTTTTCATAATCAAGATAGTGTAAATTATTCTGTTGCAGATTTAAACTGGGATGCATCAGGTGGAGGAATCAACTTTTTAATGGTACCAAGTGGTTCCCCAATCTTCATTCGTGGACACGTAAACGGAAGTAATTTTCAAACAACATTTGCAGAAACCGCTTTAGAGCCTCGTTATTCAAAAATTGGAGGTTTTGATCTAGGTTTTGATTTTAGCGTCTTTTTGAAAAATGAAAGTGAAATGAATTACGGTTTCAATTTGAGCGGATTTAACACCCAATTTGTTACTTACAACGAAGCGAAACGAAAAATTGAAGCTAATAATTTTACTACAGAAATTGGAACTTATTTTAATTATAGAAAAGTAACAAATCGTTGGGTAATTCAAGCCGGAATGCGTGTACAAGTTTATGCTTCTTTAAATACAATTTCACCTGAGCCTCGATTAGGTTTGAAATACAATGCTAACGAAAATTTAAGATTCAAATTCTCAGGTGGACGTTTCTCTCAAAACTTTACTTCTGCCTCATCCGACAAAGATGTTGTGAATTTATTCAATGGTTTGTTATCGGCGCCGACAAATGTTCAAGAGCAATTCATTAATGAATTTCAACAAATGAAAGATACCAAAAACGGATTACAATATGCTTGGCATGCGATTCTTGGTTTTGAGTATGATTTAGGAAAAAACATTTCTTTCAACGTAGAAGGTTATTATAAATATTTCTCACAATTGAGTAATATTAATCAAAATAAATTATACGAAGATGTTGCTCAATTTGAACAAATTGATGCTGTTTTCAAAAAAGATTTCATCCTAGAATCGGGTCAATCTTACGGTATTGATTTCTTAGTTAAATACAACAAAGACCGTTGGTTTTTATGGGGT
>CAMDGP010000117.1 GCA_945897765.1 Chitinophaga pinensis | reverse complement strand
AGGTAGATTTCTTTTGTGGACATTGAAAATTTTGCAACTTTTCGTCCGTCTTGTAACTCTGTAAACTTCGGTGTCGAGCTTACTTTTCCTATTAAATTAACGTGATTCATGGTTTATGGATTTAAGGATTAATTAATTTTCTGCTTTCGTTGGAGCTAACATTAAAAAGTCAGTCAATTCCACAATAGTACTGTATCTTTTTTCGCCCGTTTTAGACTCATAAGATTGATTGACTAATCGACCTTCTAACATGATTTCTTGTCCTTTTGAAAGTGCTTTTTGAATTCGCTCAGCCGTCTTACCCCAAGCGTTGATGTTGTGCCATTGGGTTAAATCTTTCCATTGCCCGTTTTTGTCTTTGTAACGCTCGTTAGTTGCAAGTGTGAATCGAGCTAATGATCTTCCAGACTCAAAGTTTACGATTTCTGGTTGTGCACCTAATCTTCCGATTAATTTGACATTGTTTCTTAATGCATTCATGTTGTAAAAAATTAAATTGTTTGATAAAAAAATTGTTTCTTGCCGTTTTCAAGTAACGTTATTTGAATTCGACATTGCAAAGTTTTGTTAGAAGTGAAATTAAAAACGGTTATTTTTCGTTTGTTGTCGATTATTATTCGTTTATAAATGAATTAAATCGTTTTTGTAATTGACTATCAATGTTTAAACTTCATTTAATTGATTGAAAAATAATTGAAAAAAGTTGAATATAAATTGAAAAAAGTTGATTTTTCAATAATATATAGTTTGATTGATTGTCACCAAAGTTGCATTTTTCAAAGTTTCAACTTGCATAAATAGAAATAGAATTAACTTTGCCTATCAATTCAAAACAATGACAGAAACAACAACAACAGAAATTCAAGAAATCCTAAGTCAATTAGGTATTGAACAAATGAATAATGGTGCTTCCACTGGAGGTAAATGGTTCAAAACAAGGGGCGAAAAAATTGACTCTATTTCTCCAGTAGATGGAAAATTAATTGCCTCTGTAAACGCAGCTACAGAAGCTGATTACGAAGCTGTAATTCTAAAAGCACAAGAAGCATTTTTAGAATGGAGAATGATTCCAGCTCCAAAACGTGGAGAAATTGTTCGCCAACTAGCTGAAAGAATTCGTTTTTATAAAGAACCGCTTGGTAAATTGGTTTCTTATGAAATGGGTAAATCGCTGCAGGAAGGTTTAGGTGAGGTTCAAGAAATGATTGACATCTGTGATTTCGCAGTTGGACTTTCAAGACAATTGTATGGTTTAACAATGCATTCAGAACGTCCTGGACACAGAATGTATGAGCAATATCACCCACTTGGGATTGTTGGAATCATTTCAGCATTTAATTTCCCTGTTGCAGTTTGGAATTGGAATACAGCATTAGCTTGGGTTTGTGGTGACGTTTGTGTTTGGAAACCGTCTGAAAAAACACCAATCACAGCGATTGCTTGTCAACAAATTACTAAAGAAGTTTTTGAAGCAAATGGAGTTCCTGAAGGAGTTTCGGGTTTAATTATTGGAGGTGCAGATATCGGCAAATTAATGGCTGAAGATGTTCGTGTACCATTAATTTCTGCAACAGGCTCTACTCGCATGGGTAAATCTGTTGGTGCAACAGTTGGAGCAAGATTAGGTCGCTCTTTATTGGAGTTAGGGGGAAACAATGCTATCATTATTGCTCCTACAGCTGAATTGAAAGTGGTTGTTCCAGGAGCTGTATTTGGTGCGGTTGGAACTGCTGGTCAAAGATGTACTTCTACACGAAGATTGATTATTCACGAAACGATTTACGATAAAGTAAAAGATGCAATCACGAATGCATATAAACAATTAAGCATTGGTAATCCTTTGGATTTGAATAATCATGTTGGACCATTGATTGATAAAGATGCTGTTACCAATTATATGAATGCAATCGAAGCTGCAAAAAAAGAAGGTGGAAATGTGTTGGTTGAGGGTGGCGTTTTAGAAGGAGCTGGTTATGAATCAGGATGTTATGTGAAACCTTGTATCATTGAAGCAGAAAATCACTATGCAATTGTGCAACACGAAACATTTGCTCCAATTTTGTATTTGATTAAATATTCAGGTAGTGTTCACAATGCGATCGCTTTACAAAATGGCGTTCCACAAGGACTTTCTTCAGCAATTATGACAAATGATTTGAAAGAGTCGGAAGCGTTTTTATCGCAACAAGGTTCAGACTGTGGAATTGCTAACGTTAATATTGGTACTTCAGGTGCTGAAATTGGTGGTGCTTTTGGTGGTGAAAAAGAAACTGGTGGTGGTCGTGAGTCTGGCTCTGATGCTTGGAAAGTATACATGCGTCGTCAAACAAACACAATCAACTATTCGGACAGTTTGCCTTTAGCACAAGGAATAAAATTTGATTTATAGAAAAATAAATAAAACGAAAAAGCCTTCTCAATTAGTTTTGAGAAGGCTTTTTTTGTTTAAGCAATTTTTACAATTTAAAACCGACAGTTAATTGAACCAATTCGTTTTTATAACGAGGAGTTGTGTTTGTCCCATCGCAATTGTTTGTTAGAAAGTCGAAAGAAACTCTACCTGAGATTACGAAATTGGTAATGTTTACATCAAATTAAGAAAAAGCACTTAAAAACCTATAAACTAGTAGTCATGAAAACTCTATTGACATTTTTATCCCTTTTGCAGAAAAAATACAATATTCGAGTAAGAGAATTTTAACTCAAAATATTTCTTTGCAGTATAAAGTAGAAACAAGGATTGTATAAGAACTAAATTAACCTCTATTCATCCATTTAGCAACATATTTTCCGATAATATCAAACTCTAAATTGACGATATCACCCACTTTTAATTGATGAAAATTGGTGTGTTCATAGGTAAATGGAATAATGCAAACTGCAAATGAATTTTCTTTAGAATCAACTACTGTTAAGCTAGTACCATTCACAGTTACGGAGCCTTTTTCTACCGTTAATTGATCATCGTTGTACTTAAAAGTATATTTCCAACTTCCATTTTGATCTTCGATATTTGTACAAGTGGCGATAGTATCTACATGTCCTTGAACGATGTGACCATCCAATCGACCATTAAAAGCTAAGCATCTTTCCAAATTAACTTTGGTACCTTTTTCCCAATAGTTCAAATTTGTTTTATCCAATGTTTCTTGAATGGCTGTCACAGTATAATTCTGTCCCTCAATGTCGACAACAGTTAAGCAACAACCGTTGTGAGCCACACTTTGATCTATCTTCAAATCAGAGGTCATTTGCGCTTGAATCGTAAAATGAATATTTCCTGCTTCGCGTAGAATCTTTGTTACTGTACCAATTTCTTCAATAATCCCTGTGAACATAAACTTTTAATTTTTGAGACTACGAAAATAAGGTAGATTTTTTGTTTTGGGTGAAAAATGTTGACTTCGTCTTTTATAATAAAACTAAGGCAATTATGACTCATCTTTAAATTTATCCTTTGCCCAATTTTTAGGATTATCAAAAATATATTTTTCAATTCTATCAAATTCCATATAATCACGAATTATTCTATCAAAATAATCTCGTTGCCAAACTGGTCTATTTTTAGTAAAAGTATCTGGATACTCGTTTCTTATCCATTTGGTTACGCCTATTTTAAACCCTCGAACAATTGAACCAATAGTTTTAGTCGGCGATTTGAATTCGGTTAGTTGGGGAGAAAAATTTTTCTCCCCAACTAACCAAACCGAATTTTTCAAATCCCAATTAGAACTTGAATTTTTATGAATTCCCATATTTTCAACGATTTCTATAATACCATGAATATGATTCGGCATAATTACAAACTCATGCAATTTTGCATGAGGAAAATGGCTGGGAATATCTAACCAGCATTGTTTCGCTACCTTTCCGCAATCATTTAGAATCATTTTGTTGTCTATGATTTCTCCAAATAAATGAATTCTATCTTGTGTACACATTGTTATAAAATAGAAAGCTTCACTAGCATAATCGAATCGTTTAAGCCTAATGGATTTTCGGTTGTGAATTAAAGGATTGTAAGTCATTTTAATAGGTTTTCTAACCCTAATATACAAATTCCCTTTCTGAATTCCTAGACATACAACGTATCTCGAATCACTTCCATGGATTTGGCAACATTAAATTTTGGGGTATGAATTGTCAAATAATCCAACAAAATATAAAGCGCTTTTCGAGTTGATTCATTGGAGTAATTGGTATTTAATTCATTCTGAAATAAACTGCTTAACAAAGCAACAACATCTCCTTCAATTCCAATAGCGTTTATTGATTTGAAATCGGAAAACTCTCCTTTTTCAATATCAAAACTTATTGGGTTGTCGGACTCAAATAGTGGCGAATAACCTAATTCTCTGGTTAAACCTGCCAAGAAATGAAGTGGAAAATTAAAGCAATCTTGCGCTGATTCTAACATTAAAATTTGATTTTTCAAAAATTCAAACAGCGATGGATCGGCCTCTTCCATTTTTATGGTTTGTTTCAAAATATCAGCAATAAAAAAGCCAAGAATGATCTTTTGAGGATTGCTGTAGAAGTCATTTAATGGAACTGCATTATCCAAGGAATTGATAATTCCCATGTCACTTTCTGGTCGTTTGAAATAGGTAATTTCATAAATCCCCAAAGCGAAAATGGCTTTTTGTTTTTTCTTTGCACCTTTAAAAATATAGGTTGCAAGTCCTCCCTTTTCTGTGAAAAATGTTAAGATTAAACTACTTTCAGAATAGTTTTTTCGGTAAATTAAAATACCAATATCGGTTTGTTTCACACTATTTACTCCTTTTTGGAAATCTTAAAATCAATTTTATAATAGAAAATTGGCAAGAAACCTAATTGTGTTTTTTGTGCAGTAGGCTGATAACCCGCTTGTGCAACTTCATTTGGATCGAGGCTTGGTGCATAAGCCAAACTCAATAAATTTCTTGTGTTGAAGATGTTTACTAAATCCAAACCTATTTCATGTGTTGCTTTTGCCGCGTTCATTCGCCAACTAATTTTCAAATCCATTCGGAAATAATCTTGAAATTGTAAATCATTGAACATAGAATCTAAAAAGATAATTTCTTTTAATTCTTCCGTTTCGGCAATATTTACCAATCCATATCTTCTTCCACCTGCTACTGTTACTTTTCCTCCAATTCCAAGAACATGTTTAGCTCCCAATTTGAATTCTTTACCGATTAATAAATTAGCAACATATTTCCCGTTGTAAGAAGTGTTTCTTAAAATACCATCGCTACCAGTATATTTAGAATCGTAAAGCGTTCCTGAAAACAAGAAAAAGAACGATTTATCAAAGTATTTCTGAACGGTCAATTCTAAACCATAATTCAAACCTGTTCCTGTATTTTGCAATGAATCTGGAAAAATTCGAGCAAAACCACCACCCATATTAATCATTGAAAAAGAAGATGGCGCAATCGTTACGGGAACATCGTATAAATATTGATAATAGGCTTCTGTACGGATATTCAGACCAGCCTTAGCAATCGATTTTTCATAGCCAATTCCAGTGTGTAAACTTCGCATAAAATCCATGTTTTTATTGTGGTAGATTTTAGAACCATCAGCGGCTGTTAAATGATAGGTGTAGGTATAAAGTGGTTGAATTTGGCTATGCATTCCTGCTCCCATGAAAACGGATTGATTGCCTTTCATTCGGTACTTCAGTCCAACTCGAGGTTCGGCAATGCTAATACTATTACTCATTGAAAAATATTGGGCATGAATTCCAGCGGTGATATCCAAATTTTCATTTGCGCGCCATTTCCACTGAACGAAAGGTTGAACCAAAGCTGCAAATCCTTGATAATCCCAGCGCACAGCAAAATCATTTGGAACTAAAACATTCTTTAAAGCAGAATCTAATTGATTCATGTAAAATCCATCGACGTTAATACCAGCTTTGATCAAATGTTGTTTGTTGAATTTATGATTGACACTGAAATAACCAGACAATTTATTAATTGAAAATTTATAGGACATCAATTGATAAATCGAATCAACGCGAATTGTAACTAAATTGCTAGTTGCGTTTGTGTCTAAACTACGTTGTAAATAATTGTGTAAAGAATGTTGCTCTTCTACAGAATATGCTAAAGTAGATGCAATAAATGTTTTTTCATTCAATGCTTTTTTATAGTTCAATCCGGTTACAAACATCGAGGTTCCAAAATATTGGTCGCGGTCGCCTTCACCATAAAATTCTTTAGAATATTCAGTTTGATCAGAAATCATGATTGAGATATTACTTTTTCCTCCGATTCCGAAAGCAGAAAGTTGACCGCCTTTTTTTAATTGCCAATTGAATTTAAAAGCACCGTCGCCATAAACTGGAACTGCATCGGTTCCGATTTGAATTCCCAATTGCTGAAACAAGGAAAGCGTTGAATACCTGCCCATCACCAAATAACTCGACTTTCCGTTTTTGCTCAGTGGTCCTTCTGCCAATAATTCTGTGCCTAAAAAACCAAATTGTCCCGTAAATTCATGTTGATTTTTATTTCCATTTCGTAACTTTAAATCAAAAATCCCGGAAGTACTATTTCCATATTCTGCCGGAAAAGCACTCATAAAAAAATCAGAATTACTTAAAATTTTATTATTCAAAACTGATACTGGTCCACCTGTGCTACCAGAAATTGCGAAATGCGAAGGATTTGGAATATCGATTCCTTCTACGCGCCAAACGACTCCAAGTGGTGAGTTACCGCGAATTACAATGTCGTTTCTGGAATCGTCGGCACCTTGAACACCAGCAAAATTGGAAGCCATTCGCGCTGGATCCATTCGTGAACCTGGATAACGATTTGTTTCTTCCACGCTGAATTGCTGTGCAGAAATCAGAGCCATTTCATTAATTACCTCTCCTATTTTTCTTCCACTTACCGTTACTTCTCCTTTCGAAAAAACCAACTCGGTTAAGGGTATATTTATAATCATTTCTCGTCCTGAATTCACTTCAATCGTAAGCG
>CAMDGP010000116.1 GCA_945897765.1 Chitinophaga pinensis | reverse complement strand
AACGCAAAATAGATTTGTCCTTTGTAAAGATGCGTTTTAAAATCTTCAGCTGTTTCAGCATTTGCAGCAGCTAAGTCTATGAATTTTTTTGCTTCTTCCACATTCTTTTTAGTAGCAGGATCCATGATTGCCATTGGATTGTACTTTTTCATTAACATGGCAGCGTCAGTTACATTTTTTTTCTGAGCTGAAGAAACAAGCGGTGCTGAAATCAGGAAAATACCTAGTGCAGCTGTTAAAAAATTTGCTTTCATAAAGTAGTTTAATTGTTCAAAGATAATTTTTATTCTTCTCCGTCGTTGTCAATTTCTGTGCCAAGGTCTTCTGTTTCATCCTCTTCAGGTGCCTCAAGTCCTTCAACAGGCTCATTCAAACCTTCAATAACTTCGATTTCTTCATCTTCATCTTCTGTTCTTGGTACACGAGCAATCGCAGCGATTTCAGCATTACCTTTCAAGTTGATCAAACGAACACCTTGAGCAGCACGACCCATTGTACGAATTGTATCAACGTGCATACGAATAGTAACTCCAGATTTCGTAATAATCATTAAATCGTCTTCATCGGTTACATTTTGAATTGACAATATTTTACCAGTTTTTTCGGTAATATTTAATGTTTTCACACCTTTACCTCCACGATTTGTAATTCTATAAACAGGTTCTTTATCCTCAGGATCATTCAAATAAGTACGTTTTCCGTAACCTTTTTGAGATACAACTAAAATTGTTGAGAAGATATCTTCAACGCAAATCATTCCGATAACTTCATTCGCCTCATCGTTCAAATTCACACCACGAACTCCAGAAGCATTTCTACCCATTGGACGAACAGAAGATTCATTGAAACGAATTGCTCTACCTGAACTTGTTGCAAGAACGATTTCATTAGAACCATTTGTTAATCTTGCTTCTAACAATTCATCATTTTCACGAATACTAATCGCATTAATACCATTTGTACGTGGACGAGAGTATGCTTCTAACGAGGTTTTCTTAATGATACCTTGTTTAGAACACATGATAATAAAGTTATTGTTGATGTATTCTTGATCTGTTAAATCTTGAACTTTAACATACGCTTTTACTTTATCGTCACCAGGAATATTAATCAAGTTTTGGATTGCTCTTCCTTTAGAAAGTTTATTTCCTTCAGGAATTTCATAAACACGCATCCAGAAACAACGACCTTTCTCTGTAAAAATCAATAGATAATTGTGGTTCGTTGCAACAAATAAATGCTCTAAGAAATCTTTATCTCTTGTGGTTGAACCTTTTGAGCCCATTCCACCTCTATTTTGAACTTTGTATTCAACTAAATTCGTTCGTTTGATATAACCAGCATGAGAAATCGTCACAACCACTTCATCATCTGCGATTAAATCTTCCATGCGCATTTCGCTAGCTGAATATTCAATACGAGAGCGTCTTTCATCTCCGTATTTCGTTTGCATGTCCAATAATTCGTCTTTGATGATTTGTTTTCTTCTGTCGATATTTTCTAAAATATCTTTTAAGTCAGTTATTAATAACATTAAATCTGCAAATTCGGCACGTAATTTATCTTGCTCAAGACCTGTCAAGTGACGTAAACGCATGTCAACTATCGCTCTTGTTTGAATTTCAGATAATCCAAAACGAATTGCTAATTTTTCACGAGCGTCATCAGGGCTATCTGCAGTTTTTATGATTTCAATTACTTCATCAATATTATCTGAAGCAATGATTAAACCTTCTAATATATGTGCTCTTTCTTCTGCTTTTCTTAGTTCGTAGCGCGTTCTTCTAATTACAACTTCATGACGGAATTTTACAAACTCTAGGATCATGTCACGTAGATTCAATAATCTTGGACGACCGTCAACTAAACAGATGTTATTTACTGAGAATGAAGTTTGTAACGCGGTGAACTTATATAATTTATTTAATACAACATTCGCAATCGCATCGCGTTTAATTTCGAAAACGATACGCATACCATTACGGTCAGATTCGTCACGCAAGTCGGAAATTCCTTCGATTTTTTTATCGTTAACAAGATCGGCTATTTTTTTAATCATTTCCGCTTTGTTCACTTGATATGGAATTTCCGTAACGATGATTTGCTCACGTCCGTTTTCCTCTTCGATTTCCGCTTTTCCACGTATTACAATTCTTCCGCGACCAGTTAAAAATGCCTCGCGAACTCCTTCGTAACCGTAAATAATACCACCAGTTGGGAAATCAGGCGCTTTTACAAATTGTAATAAATCTTCAATTTCGATGTCTTCATTATCAACGTAGGCAAGAATACCGTCAATTACTTCTGTTAAATTGTGTGGCGCCATGTTTGTTGCCATACCAACAGCAATACCTGATGCACCGTTAACTAATAAATTTGGAATTTTTGAAGGAAGAACACTTGGCTCTTGCAAACTATCATCGAAGTTAGGTTTGAAATCAACGGTTTCTTTATCTAAATCGTCTAGCATTTCCTCAGAAATCTTTTTCAAACGAGCTTCTGTGTAACGCATTGCTGCAGGACTATCACCATCGACAGAACCAAAGTTACCTTGACCGTCGACTAATGGATAACGTAAAGACCAAGTTTGAGCCATACGAACCATTGTATCGTATACAGAACTATCACCATGTGGGTGATATTTACCTAAAACTTCCCCAACAATTCTCGCAGACTTTTTGTAAGGTCGATTGGAATAAACACCCAAATCTTGCATACCATATAAAACACGACGATGCACCGGTTTAAAACCATCTCTAACATCTGGAAGAGCTCTTGAAACAATTACCGACATCGAATAATCGATGTAAGCAGATTTCATTTCATCTTCAATATTTATCTGAATTATTTTCTCACCTTCTGCCATAGTTTGCTCCTTTTTTTAAATTCTGATTTCATTTTTTTTCAAAGCCTCCAAAATTACTTAATAAACAATGCCAAACCAATTGCACAATCTAAATTTACTAACAAAATCATATTAAAAATTGTGAATAATTTGGAAGCTGTTGAAAAAATTAAAAGTTATATTTGTGAGTAGTAAAGACAATTTATATGGATGCAAAATTTTCTCCACGAGTTAAAGATATGATTACGCTAAGTAGAAACGAAGCGGTGCGTATGTCTAATGAGTTTGTTGGTTCAGAACATTTATTGCTTGGACTCTTAAAGTTAAACGAAGGAACGGCCATTTCTTTATTGCAAGAATTTCAAATCGAGCTTAGTCAAATTAAAAGTGATTTGGAACGAATTTTAAGAAAAACAGCTGTTCCCGAACTTATTAATCACAATATTCCGTTGACAAAACAAACGGAAAAAATTATTAAACAATCTTTTTTGGAAGCTAAACAATTTAAATCTGCCATAATTGGAACGGAGCATTTACTCTTAACTGTATTAAGGTACCCTGATTGTGTGGCTTGCCAAGTTTTAAACAAATATGGAATTATGTACGAAAATGCAAAAGACGAATACGAGTCGATGATGGAAGAAAGACAGCATCCACGTGCTGAATTTCCAGGTAGTGGTAGTGGAGAGGAAGATGAAAGCTTCGCAGCTCAAAGAAAACCAGCAGATCCAAAATCTAAAACACCAGTATTAGATAATTTTGGTCGCGATTTAACCAAAATGGCAGAAGTTGGAAAATTAGATCCAATTGTTGGTCGTGAAAAAGAAATTGAACGCGTTAGCCAAATATTATCGCGTAGAAAGAAAAATAATCCAATTCTTATTGGTGAACCTGGAGTTGGAAAAAGTGCAATTGCTGAAGGTTTGGCAATCCGAATTATTGAACGTAAAGTTTCTCGTGTGCTTTTTAATAAACGAATCATTTCTTTGGATTTAGCTTCTTTAGTTGCAGGAACGAAGTACCGTGGTCAGTTTGAAGAGCGTATGAAAGCTGTGATGCAAGAGATTGAAAAGAATCCAGATATTATTTTATTTATTGATGAAATCCACACAATAATTGGGGCTGGTGGCGCAAGTGGTTCTTTGGATGCTTCAAATATGTTCAAGCCTGCTTTGGCAAGAGGTGAACTGCAAGCAATCGGAGCAACAACTTTGGACGAATACAGACAATACATTGAGAAAGATGGCGCTTTAGAACGTCGTTTCCAAAAAGTATTAATCGAGCCAACTACGATTGATGAAACGATTCAAATTTTGAATAACATCAAAGAACGTTATGAAGATCACCATTCCGTAACTTACACGCCAGAGGCGATTGCAGCTTGTGTTAAGTTAACTGAACGTTATATTACAGACAGACATTTACCGGATAAAGCGATTGATGCTTTGGATGAAGTAGGTTCACGTGTTCATATGAAAAACATCAATGTTCCTCAAGAAATTTTGGACATCGAAGGGCAAGTCGAAGGGTTGAAAGATCAAAAGGCAGAAGTAATTCGTTCACAACAATACGAAAAAGCTGCCGAATTAAGAGATAATGAGCGTAAGTTACAAGATCAATTAGAGGCTGCAAAAAAACGTTGGGAAGAAGATTCAAAAAATAATAAAGTCGTTGTAAGTGAAGAGAATGTAGCAGAAGTTGTTTCTATGATGTGTGGAATTCCTGTCACGAAAGTTTCACAATCTGAAACTGGAAAATTGGTTAAAATGGCTGAGTCAATTCGCGGAAAAGTGATTGGTCAAGATGAAGCTGTGGAGAAAGTAGTTAAAGCAATTCAACGGAATCGTGCTGGATTGAAAGATCCAAATAAACCAATCGGTTCTTTCTTCTTCTTAGGCCCAACAGGGGTTGGGAAAACACAACTTGCGAAAGTGTTAGCGAAAAATCTTTTTGATTCAGAGGATTCTTTAATTAGAATTGACATGTCTGAGTTTATGGAGAAATTCTCGATCTCTCGTTTAGTTGGAGCACCTCCAGGATATGTTGGTTATGAAGAAGGTGGTCAATTAACAGAAAAGGTTCGCAGAAAGCCATATTCTATTGTATTGTTAGACGAAATCGAAAAAGCACATCCTGATGTATTCAATTTATTGTTGCAAGTGTTAGATGATGGTCACATGACAGATGGTTTAGGCCGTAAAATTGACTTTAAAAATACCATTTTGATTATGACTTCAAACATCGGAGCACGTCAACTGGCTGATTTCGGAACGGGAGTTGGTTTTGGAACTAAGTCGCAAGAAGATGCAAAAACAGAAAATTCAAAAATAGTTATTCAAAATGCATTAAGAAAAGCGTTTTCACCTGAATTTTTAAATCGTGTTGATGATATGATAATGTTCAAATCACTTGGTAAACCTGAGATTTTGAAAATCATCGACATCGAATTAGAAAAATTATTTGAGCGGATAAATAGTTTAGGATATCAAGTTGATTTATCTGACAAAGCAAAAGACTTTATTGTTGAGCGTGGTTACGATGAAAAATTCGGTGCACGTCCTTTGAAAAGAGCTATTCAGAAATACATTGAAGATCCACTCGCTGAAGAAATCATCAATTCAAGTTTACAAGAAGGTGACACGATTTATCTTGATTTAGAAGATGGAAAAGAGGAGCTTTCAGTGAACATCAAAAAAGCAAAAGCAACAAAGAAAACTGCTGAATAGTTTTCGGAAGTAAAATCATAAAAAAACCGCTCTAGAAATAGAGTGGTTTTTTTTGTTGGTGGATGTTTTTATTAAGGATGCTCTTATACTTCGCTTTTAGCAAGATTTATTATAAAAAAATATGCAATAAAATACTTTACTCCAATCCTTTTGAATAGTTTTCCAAATACTTGAAGTCTTCAGTCAGTTCGCCATCTAAATTGGTTTGTGTACCTCTCGCAATCATGTTATCTGGATCTTCACCGAATAAACGTGGTAGTACATGACGTAACAATTCGTTTCCAAAGTCTTCTGAAGCGTCTTTTGGAAGTTCGCAAGGTAAATTATCAATCGACATGACTGCAATCGCACCTTCGTTCAAATAATCCACTTCTTCACCAGTTTGTGGGTCGTAACCGAAAATCGGATCGCCTATTTTACTCGCACGAATTGTTGCAGCAATTGGGCCGTCCACATCACAAGAAATGTCAGCAATCACTTGAATTCGATTTTCTAAGGATTGCAAATCTTCTTGCGTCAAAATTACAGGTGACTTAGCACTCCAAAAATGGCAAGGAATGTACATGTCAGTTTTGGAAACATAGCGATCAAACGTCGATTTGTATAACTCAGGAGTTGAATAAAACTCAGATTTTGCAAATGCGCCACCATCTTTTCTTCCGTAATAATCTTCCACTTCCAATTGAGCGTAGATAGGTTCGTTAAATTCTTGCGTCAAAAATTCTTCGGGACTTACTTCTTTAATTGGTAATAAGTCAATTATTTCTTGTGCTCCATGTCCAACGCGACCAAAACCAGTCAATAGAATTCTGAAATTTTGAGGAAGTACCACTTTTTTTAATTCTTCTTCCACTTCTTTGCGGTCCGCACACAAATGAGCAGGTTTCAATTCATACGTTTTTGATTTCAAACCGTACGTTAGAAAAGCGTTGTAACAACCTACAATTCCAGCATAACGACCGAAACCAATCACGCGTTTGTTGTGTTTATCTTTTATGACTTCGTAATCCACTAAGCGGATTTTTTTTTCCAATAAAGTTTGAAGTAATGCTCTGTTATAGGGTTGTTTTTTAATCGTATGTGAGAAAAATAAAAACGTTTTATTCGGAATTAAATCTTCAACTTGAACTTCTTTTACTCCAAAAATAATGTCACAATTTTCAATTGAATCCACTAATTCGATTCCTTCGTTGGCATATTCTTCGTCTTTGAACGTACGAATTGGACTTTTTTGCACTACAACTTTCACGTCTGGATAAATCGCTTCAATTGCTTTGCATTGCTTTGGTGTCAATGGAACTCGGAAATCCGGCGGCACTTTTCCCTCTTTAATAACTCCGATAGTAATTTTGTTCATTTAACTCTTTTTAATGGATTGGTTCATTTAACAAATACGTATCGATAAACTCGCGTACGC
>CAMDGP010000115.1 GCA_945897765.1 Chitinophaga pinensis | reverse complement strand
AGTTACCTCAAACTTTCCAAATAAGCAGGATTTACTTCCATGCCCAATTCTTTAGCTTTCAATGTATATTCAAGGGCTTTTTTAGTATCACCAATTGCTTTGTAAGAAACAGAAGCATTGAACCAATTATACATATAATTCGGATTCAGTTTAATAGATTGATTCAAATCTTCCAATGCACTTGTATGATTTCCTAAATTAACATTCGCTGTTCCACGGTAAAAATAGCCGTCGTAACTTGCTGGATATAAATTTATTAGCTTATTAGAATAAATGAGAGCATCCTTAAAATTACTGCTATTCACCAATTCAGAACAGAGATTTGACAAAGCCATTTGATTTTTTGGTTGAATCGTTAATGCTTTCTTAAAATCTTTAATTGCATTTGCACGCTGCGCCATTTTAGTATAAGTAATTCCACGGTTTAGATAGACATCAAAGGTACTTGAATCGCGTTCTAAAGCCATTTTATACATTTCAATCGACTCTTGAAATTTCCCTTCTAAAGCATACATGTTCGCCATATTGCTGTAAACTAATGGATCTTTCACCCGTGCGCTCACTAAAATATCATAGTCTTTAAAAGCTAAATCCATTCTTCCGTGTTCTCGGTAATAGTTTCCACGATTTTTATGCGCCACTTCCACTCCATTTGTTCTGACAAAAACTTTGTTTCCTTCTTGCTCAATCACAAATGGGTATTGCTCAATCACATTCGACCACAAAGTTTCTGAGTTGGTCCAAACTGCTACTTGTTTATAATTCTGAACGAAAAGAAACAAACAATAAATCGTAAGAATCGTCGGAATTATAAGCTTATTTTTTAGTTTTTCATGGTAATTAAATGCAAACATCAAAAGCATAAAACTTCCACCGATGTAAGGAATATAGGCATATCTATCCGCCATAATTGCCGAACCAACAGAAATAAATTGTAACACCAAAGCAATCATTAAAACGAAAAAGCCCATTCCGAAGAGGTAAATTCTAAGATTGGATTTTTGTTTTTTATAAAAGTAAACAAGTGGTGCAAGAACAAGTAAAAGCACAATAAATGGCGCTAGGACATAAATTAATGGTAATGCTTTGTCTTCTCCAAAGGTTGGATAAGGATAAAAAGCCGAGAGATTTGTTGGCACGAAAAACTTAAGCCAATACATCAAAAAGCCATAAGAGGCAAACATAATGCGTTCAAATAACGTGAAGACTTCAAATTCTGCAATTGCACCTGCCGACTGAATTTTAACAGCATTTAAACCAAACCAAACAGAAAGCGCCAAAAACGGTATTTTTTCTAAAATTACAGCTATCGTAAACTTTCTTTTGTACAAGAAGTCGACCAAAAGAAAAACAAGCGGAAGCGGCACTGCCATTGCTTTGCTTAAACAAGAAGCAATAAACAACACAAAAGCAACAAATAACCAAGCAATTTTTTGACGGTCGATATACTTTAAATAACTAAATAAGGAAAGCAAAAAGAAAAAGGTATAAAGCACATCTTTTCGTTCAGAAATCCATGCAACACTTTCAACGTGCATCGGATGAATACCAAAAATCAGTGCGCCGAAACCAGCAATATAAAGCGAACTTTTACTCCATTTGAAAAGCAGCAAGAAAACTAAAAATGTATTTAAAAGATGAAGAAATAGGTTCGTTTTGAAATAAGGCTGAATGTCTAATTCTGCACTGGAATAATTGTAAGCTAATGTCAACATTGTCAAAGGATGATAATTTAACATCACTTGAGTAGTTGGCTCAAAAAGCAGTTTTAAACTATCTGGATTAGTAGTTTTCACTAAAGGTTGATTAACAACATAGCCTAAATCGTCCCAATTCGTGAATTCTTTCTCAGGTGAAAAACCGGGTAAGTATGCAATAAAAGTTAAGGCAATAATACCTAAAATGATCAACCATTTCGAGCGAGAAGAAGTTTCTTGTATAGCTACTTCTATTTTCGCATGCTCGTTATTTTTTTGTTTCTCTTTTAACTTTATTGACTTAGTTGCCATTGTGAGTTATCAGAATTAATCGTTAGAAATAATTTCAAATAATTCATTCAAGTTTGGTGAAATAATCACTTCAATTCGGCGGTTTTTTGCTTTGTCAGTTGTGCTTACAGGGAAAAACTCTCCACGACCTGCTGCCATAATTTGACTTGGAATCATATTAGAATTTGCCAATAAAATCTCGACAACGGAAGTTGAACGTAAAACAGAAAGTTCCCAATTGTTTTTTGGCGAAGTTGGACTTATTAATTTGTCAACATCCGTGTGACCTTCAACTACAATTTCTAAATCTTTTTCTGTTTCCAACGCTTTTCCAAGTTCGATTAAAGCAACTTTTCCTTCTGGTTCAACGAACGTACTTCCTGATTTAAACAACAATTTTGCTTCTAAACTCACGTAAATTTTTCCGTTTTTCTGAACAACAGTTAAACCCTTATTTTCAAAACCAACTAAAGCATTTGCCACTTTCGCTTTTAATAACTGAACAGTTGCGTCTTTTTTACGAATTGCTTCTTCCAATTCATTCACACGTTTTTCACGTTCCTTCAACAATACTTCTTTTGCTTTTAATTCTTGATCTAATTTCAAAAGCGCATTCTCCTTGGATTGCAATTCTTTGTTTTTCGCTTCCAATTCTGATTGTAAAGTTGCAGTTTCTTTGGCGCTTAAGTTTTTCAACTTATCAAACGATTTTTCGAGCGATTCGTGTTGTTCTAATAGTTGGCTATAATCGCGTTTTAAAAATCGTAAAGTATTTCCAATTGATGTTGTGTCTTGCTTTAGTTTAGAAACATCTTTGCTTGCAATTTCATATTTTGTACCTAAATCTTTAGAAGCTGCTTCAAATGAATCGCTACTTTTTCTATATTTTTCGAGTTCTTCGGTACACGTTTTTTCTCTTGCAACTAGTTCTTTATATTTTTTAGAAGGAACGCAGGCACTCACGATTGCTGTTAAAACAATTGCTTGAATAGTTACGTTTAAAATTTTCATAGTTTCTGTATTTAATACAAATTTGAAAAAGATTAAGCGATTAAAAGCAAGCGCTCTTTTTACTTTTAAACATTGAAAATTTCATAAAAAGAGATGGAAATTAGAACGAGCTGCCTTCAACTCATTAAACACAAATTAAGTATTACCTACCACCACCAACTTTAAAACCGGATTTACCTTCTTCTTCTTGCTGTTTTTTCCAGTTGTCTAATGTCTTCTTAAGTTTAGAATCTTTTTTCTGTTTTTTCTCTTCAATAAATTCTTGTTTTGTCGCTGGACCAAATTGAATTTTTAAATCTTCTTTCGGTACATCTTTCGGTACATAAACCTTAACGGAAGTATCTTTTTTAAACAAACCAAATTCTGTTTTAAGGATTGATTTTGCATCTTCTTTCGCTTGTTCTCGATTTTCTTGTGCTTGTTCTTTTCGAGAAACATCATCCCATTCAATTATTGGGTTTTCCAACGTTCCATGCATACGCATGTACATTTTTATTCCAGTGCCATCGTCAATTACTTGTCCGAATTCACTATCTTTTTCATTTGCCATTAAATCCCTAAATCGAAAAATAAATCGATAATCAATGTCATTATCAAAACTATGTGACCCAGCGACATCCATATCTAAAGCAGTTGAGCCAATGTGCATTTTTGGAATTTGAACAATACCATTTTTTATTAAAATGCTATTTTCCATTGTGTTAAATGAAATGCTATTTAATTTTTGTTCCAATAAATCAATATTTTTTTTACCCAAAACCAACTTACCGGAGGTCGTTTTTAAACTTTGCGTAATATCCTTGAAAGAACTTACATTTTTCAACTGACCATCAAATACGCGTAAATCAAGTTTAGCATCTATCGAATTCATTACAATTCCTGAACGTAAATCAAATGGTGCGAAAAAATATAATTCTGCTTCAGCACGACCAGAAATATTTTGGTCTGTCAATACGCTTTGTTCAAAATTCTCCCATTCTTTAAATAAAGGTTTGAATTTGAGGTTTTTGGTTGCGACTTTCGCTGTGATAGTAAATATTTCAGGCGATTTTTCTTCGATCACCAAAGCACCACTAACAAGCGCTTCTGCATTCACCAAACTCAATTGCGGAAAATGTAAACGTCGTTCTTGAATTTGCATTTTTCCAAGAATATTGGAGAAAACATGATGTTCATAGCGCAAGGTTCCAACCGTCAACTTTATAGAACCATTAATATCATTTGGAAGAACAAAAATTCTACTTTCTTCAATTTTTTCCTTTTTAGTTGTCGTTCCTAAATCTTCAATTTTTAGATTATTACTTTCAATATCTATATTCGTTTGCAGAGAACTTAAGCCTTTAAGATAATCGAAAAGATTTGAAAAAAGACCATTAACTTTTAAATCACTGCTTCCAATTTTTAACGATGTATTATGAATTCCAGCTTCGTTACCTCGTAGAAAAATCGACCCTTTTATATTTTCAAATGTTCTTTTATCATCTAATAATTTTAACCAAACATTTCGCATTTCTACATTTCCGTCGCATTTTTTTACATCAACTGTACCTGTCTCTGTTAGACTTTGAATAGAAAAATCAGTATCAACTGAAACGGCGCCTTTAACCTTTTCAATCACAGGAAATTTAAAAATCGCATGGGCAACGTTTAGGTCTATATTTCCACTTGCATTACCAATTATCACTGGGTTTTCAAATTCTGTCATGCGAATAGCACCATTAAATGGTCCACCAGCTGTTTTAAAATGTAGTTTTCTTAATTCTAAAAATTCTTCTTCAACGCCGCCTTCGTTCGAGTATTGGCCTTCCAAATTAATTTCTCTAATTTTTAGGCCCTGAAATGGCTCAATCAACGAACCATTTTCCACTCCGAAATCACAATTTATCGTAGTTGGAGCCGATGATTCAACAGCACCATTGATTGCTAAATCAAAATTAACTAAGCCAGTACCTTGAAATTTTTTAATGTCATCAGTTGCTGCTAGTGAAAATTTATTGACCACATCTGACAATTGAATATCTTTCGATTTTACTCTAAAATTCAAACTATCAGCATCCACTTTTCCATTGATTTCAAAAGGCAATCCTGCTACATTAATAATTGCTTTTGGAAGTGAAACAGTTCCTTTTTCTGAGTCAACATCAAGTTTCAAATCGTATTTTAGTGATTTATTGGAAAGCAAGGTTACCCCGCCACTTTTCGCTCGAATTACCATTGCGTTTCCTTCAGCTACAACTGAAAATTGGCTAGCAGAAAAGTCACCGGCAAGCGTTGAAGCAATGAATTTCGTTTTATAAATCTGATTAGTTAGTAAATTTTGATACCCAAATCGTACATTTTCTAGCTCTATTTTCTCTAATTTCAAATCAAATGAAGTCGCAGATTTTGAGTCACTTGGTTTAAAAATATCGTAATTTACCTTCCCTTGTTTATTTATTTTTAGTTGTAAAGTTCCTGGTGAAATTTGAATGGCTTTTACATGATAATTCTTATTCCATAAATCGATGGGATTGAACTTTAAACGTATGCGTTCTGTGTAAAGTAAGGTGTCTTTTTTCGTTGAATTTTTAAACGCATCTTGAATATAAACTTCTTTAAAATCAACCGATAAGTTCGGGAAACTCCCCCAAAAAGCAAGGTCTACTTCTTTCACAGAAACAGGCACTTTTAAATGGGTATTCACCTCATTAATTACAACCCCAATTATGCGATCCTTGAACAAATATAAAGAGGCAGAAATGAGCAAAACAATGCTCAAAACAATTCCAACAATCCATTTGCTTATTTTAAAAACGGTTTTCCACATTTGCAACGAATTTAGTCGCTATCACTTTAACTTTTAAGCGAGCTTTATGGAATTATTAACGAAAGTTTGTTTGTTGGTTTCGTTTTAGTTTTTTGATGGATTTGGATTTTTAATTTTTACAGCAACTGCAAATATTTGTAAAAAGAGCGAAATCTGATTTACCTAACATCGCTTTAACAACTTGGAAAGGAAGCAGAGTAAGAAAGGAAGATTTCTATACTTTATACATATTGAAATATCAAGAAACAGAGTTTACAAAACTAAAATACTTGAACTAACTTAGCCTGAAAGGTAATTATTTATATCCATATTTTTGAGTGAATTAAAATTTATTATTACATCTAAGAATTGGAAATTAACATTGAAGCAACAAAAAAGTGTAAAAAAAGGAGAGGCTAGTTTTGCCATTAGTCCAGGAATTAGCTTTGTTGTAATGACACAAGGAGACTCTCAACCACAATCACAGATATAGAAAATTCTTTTTTAATAGCTACAAATGCAGATTCTTTAGGTTCAAGTATATCAACATCTGATTTCAAAATTGAAAAATTATAAAGAATGAAAAAAACTATCAATTTCCTATTTGTACTATTTGTTGTAAATAGTCTAAGTGCTCAAGTAACTTTTTCAAGTATAAGTTTACCATCGAGCGTTGCCAATCAAAATTTATATTCAATATCTAATCAAGGATCGAACTTTTATATTGCAGGTGATGGTTGTTTGTTGAAATCGATAAATAATGGAACTTCATGGAGCGTAATACTTCAAAATAGCAACTACTATTTTTTTGATGTTAAATTTGCGGATAGTCAAAATGGATATGCTGTTGGTTGGCCAAAAGGAGCGAATGCCCTTAACAAAATATCCACTTTATTTAAAACGGTTGATGGCGGATTAAATTGGATTTTATTTTATTCAAGTTCAAGGAAGTCATCTGCATCAACAAGTTTTAATGAAGGAGAAATGCGTAATGGCGCAATCGATTTTTTGGATGAAAGCAGACTTCTATGGGGCTGTGGTACAACCCAGTTTTACTCAGCTACCGGAGGAAGAGGAAATCATTGTACGATTACACCTGTTCAAACATACGCTGTAAGTATACCAAATATAAACAAAGCGTTCGTTGGTAGTTCAGGTTTACTTGAATCTTTAAAAGGTGGGGTTGCATTTGGTATTTCTGGTTATCAAAGTTCA
>CAMDGP010000114.1 GCA_945897765.1 Chitinophaga pinensis | reverse complement strand
TACCATTTTCAATATTGTCAAACGTTCAATAAATGAAAATATTCCTACTTATCAAATTGCAAATAGAATGGCAGAGGAGCGTATCGAATCTATCGGTCGTGTAAAATTACCTATGTAAATCAAATCATGTTAAACAGACGACATTTAAGGATTAAAGTCCTGCAAATTCTTTATGCTTTTTTTCAGGCAGGTGAAAAGGATGTATTGAAGGCTCAAAACGAGTTATTACATTCAGTAGAAAAGATGTATGACCTTTATTTGTATTTATTGTTGACGCTTCCAGAAGTGAAAACAGCGGCAAATAACAAAATAGAAGAACGCAAACGCAAGATGCGACCGACAGCAGAGGATTTGAATCCGAATTTTAAGTTCGTTGAAAATGCCTTGATTCAACAATTGGAAGATTGTTCTGAACTGCGTAAACTTTCAGAAAAACGCAAAGTGAATTGGATGGGCGTTGAGTCGCAAGAAATGTTTCGTAAAGTGTACATGCAAATCATGGAAAGTGAAACATTTTTTGAATTTATGAAAAACGATTTAGTTGGTTTCGATGAAGATAAAGCGTTTGCTTTACAATTGTTTAAAATAGAAGTCGCAAATTCTGAGTTATTAATAAACTTCTTTGAAGAGAAAAGTATTTTTTGGCAAGACGATATCGATTTGTGTTGCTCAATGGCGATTAAAACGATCAAATTAGCGAAAGAAGACCAAGAGTTTACCGTTTTACCTCTTTACAAAGAAGATGATGATGAAAAGGAATTTATCATTAATCTTGTGCGAAAAACAATTGAAATGGATAAGGAAAATGAGACTTTAATCATGGAATTAGCTCAAAATTGGGAGTTGGATAGAATTGCAAAAATGGATATGTTCTTATTGAAAATGGGAATAACAGAACTGCAAATTTGTTCAAGTATTCCGACCAAAGTAACATTGAACGAGTACATTGAAATCTCTAAGTTTTATAGTACACCGAAAAGTAACTTATTTGTAAACGGAATTTTAGATAAAGCAATAGAAAAATTAACCAAAGAAAAGAAAATAATAAAAATCGGTAGAGGACTGATGAATTGAAACTGTTGCCTTCGAGAACCTCAGTCAACAGTTTGATATGAAGTCCTTTCTTTTTTACAAGTTCAAATCTTTAAGTCCTAATGTCTTAATATCCTAATATCAACAAAATGAAAAAAACATTCCTATTCAGTTTATTAGTTGTAGCGCTTACTTCATGTGGCGAAGAGCAAAACATCAAAGTTGGTCAAAAAACAACGATGGAGTTAAATCCAGTTTACAATGCTGGAAAAGTAATCAAAGGCGAAGTAATTAATGCGAAATTTAAAATCAAAAACACGGGAGATTATCCGTTGGTTTTTGGAGAAGTTCGTCCTTCTTGTTCTTGTACGGTTGCAGAAAAACCAACAGAACCAATTCAACCGGGGGAAACAGGAGAAATTATCGCACAAGTTAAAACGGATAATTTAACAACAAAAAGAGTAAACAAATCAGTAACGATTATGACTAATACAGAACCAAATGTTACTGTATTAGAAATTAAAGCAACAATAAAATAATAATTAATAAAAAACAAAATTATGGGCGGACAAGGTATGCAAAGTTTATTGATGCTAGGACTTATGGTTCTAGTATTCTATTTCTTTATGATTAGACCTCAAATGAAAAAGCAAAAGGATCTTAAAAAATTTAGAGAAGGTATTAAAGCAGGTGATAAAGTTGTAACAATCGGAGGAATCCATGGAAAAATTTTAGAAGTTGCAGATACAACTGTTTTAATTCAAACGGAAGGTTCTAAATTTAGATTAGAAAAATCAGCAATTGCTCAAAGTACAGAGGATCAAATAGGAGTGAAGTAATTCACTTTAGATGAAAAAAAAGCCATTCAACTAGTTTTGAATGGCTTTTTTTATGGTTTAAATTTTAAAAGGTATTTTTTAGAATCACGAATTAATATTACATATCTCCACCGCCTTCTCCGCCTGATGTTCTAGATTTGTTGCTGATTTCTAATTTACCAAATTTGTAACTAGCTGATAAATAAAATCTTCGTGTCAACCATTTGAATTCAGAGGTTTGATAAACCGCTGCACGGTCAATTTCCATATAGAATCCTTGTTTGTCGAAAACATCTGAAACTCTAGCTCCAACAGACCATTTTCCTTCTTTGAATTTTTTCTCAAACGCAATATCAACCGGTCCTTGACGTTGAGCGATTCCTTGCACTGTAACCCTTGGACCATTGTAAGTAACACTCAGCTGAATAGTTGCTGTTTTTTTCCAAAACTCATACGATGTGTTGAATTTGAAATTCATATTAAATCCTTGTCTGTTCGGTAAATCTGCCATATTAGTGATATACCAAATGTAATTTCCATTCCATGAAAAAGTATTTCTCCAAGCGGCAGTAGGTTTATAAACTAAAACTAATTCATTTCCTAAACTAGTTGTTTCACTAATGTTTCGGAATGTAATAGCACTTGTATTATTGTCATAAAATTCTTTAAATCTAGTAATTACTCCGATGTTTCTTCTAAAATATGAACTTACAGAAAGATTAAATTTTTTGGACTCGAAAGCGTATGCTAAATCATAAGAATCAATAAATTCAGGATTCAAATAGGGATTTCCTTTTCTTAAATTAAACGGGTCAGAATAACTTGTAAATGGATTCAAATCAGACGAAGCAGCCCTAGTAATGCGTTTGCTGTAACTCAAACTAATTTCAGATTTCGGAGTAAATGCATAACGAATATGTGCAGATGGAAACAATTTAAAGTAATCGTTCACAATTCGAAGAGTATCGGAAAGCAAGTTTGGTATTTGATAAGCTTGCTCAGCTCTCAACCCAGCTTGATATTTGAATTTACCTAATTGTTGTCCCCAAATACCATAAATTCCAAAAATTTGCTCGTCGTATTTATAATTGAAATTTGCTAATGTATCTTGAAAATAAGTATTTGTAATGTTATCTAAAGTTTCAGAAAAGGTATTTACTTGTTGATTTCTTAGAATTGCTTTTCCTCCTGTTTCGATACGAGCATTAATTTTCGGCATTAAATAAGTAAAATCTAATTGCGCACTTGTGATATTATTTTTCTCAACATTGGATAATTGTTGTTTTTCAAATGATTGAATACCAGTACTTGAGTCAGCAGGATTGTAAAAATTATTTTGATAAAAACCTTGAATTTTTTCGTTTCCAAGTGACCGATTTACATCGAAAATTAGATTTCCACGATCGTCCTTTAAATCCCATTTGTAGTTAAGATTGAAGTCAAAATTCTGTTGTTGTGACGGGTCGAGTGAAGTACGCTGCCAAAGTTGTGTTTGCGTTTGCGTTTCATCAAAAATATTATTCCACAAATCTCCTGTTCTATCTCTTACCCCGATGTTTCCCGTGCCTGAAATTCCTAAGGTATTTCTTGCTTTCAAATTAAAATCAGCACCAGCACGAAAAGTATGCCCTGCGTTTAAATCTGTTCCCGTTCGATATTGATCCACTATATTTTGAGATCCGTCAGAAAATGTTTGTTTAATGTAAGAAGTATTGTTACGATATCCATCAAGGTAACGCGCATTATAAGTACCATAAACATTGAACCATGAATTACGATAGCTCAATGAAGTATTTCCTTCTGCAACATTTCCTCCTGTTAAATCACCGCTTCCTAAGTTTGTTGAAATAGCACCATTAAATCCTTTTAATTTATTCTTTTTCAATACAATATTGATAATTCCAGAGGTGCCATCGGGGTCGTATTTTGCTGAAGGATTGGTTACAATTTCAATACGTTCAATAGAACCAGCAGGCAAAGCATCGAGCATAGTTTTCCCATTTCCTCCTGATAAGGAACTTGGACGCCCATCAATTAGAATTGTAACAGTTCCCTCCCCGCGGAGCATCACACGTCCATCTTGATCTACTTCAACGGAAGGTAAACGATTCAATATATCATTTGCAGTTCCACCACGAACAGAAATATCTTCAGCAACATTGTATACTTTCTTGTCGATTCCAGATTTCAAAACATCCATTTGACCAACGACTTTCACCTCTTCTAGCTGCATTGATTTATCAACGTCAAGTTTAACTGTTCCTACATTATAAATTTTTGCACTTGCCGAAACTGAAATTTTATTTATTATTTTGCTTTGAAAACCCGTTGACGATATTTTGATAAGATATTTATTATAGCTTATATTTTCAAAACTAAATTTCCCATCAACATCTGTAAAAACCCCCGACACAACCGAAGAATCTTTTACATTTAGCAAACGTATGGCAACATATTCAATTGCTTGGTTCGTTTTTTCGTCGATTATTTTACCAAAAATGGTGGCGTCTCCTGAAGAGTTTTGTTTTTGAGAAAAAATAATAAAACTAAAGATTAGGAATATAGTGGAGAAAAATAATTTCATAATAAAAGTAAAACCGCAAAAATACGAAAGTGTTTAGGATAGCAATTAGAAACTTTGGTTTTAGTTCTTTCTTTAACGTAAGTTAAGATGGAATAGTTTGGATGAGAATTTTTTTTTTCAGTTTTGAAAATTTGATAAATTCTGGTTTTTGTTTTTGGGTCTAAATTTATTTGTTTCTTAAAATCTCCTTAGATCGGATGTAACTAATAAATATTCGAAAAACGCTTACTTAATGAAATTCTACAATGATTTGATAAAATGATAACTTCTGCGGCATTTTTTGATTTGGAAAACCATGAAGAAGGAAATTATACTCAACAAAAAAAGCCAACGTTTTCTCATTGACTTCATTTTTTAAAAATTAAATTAAATTAATCTTCTAATATCTGTTATAATTTTTTCTGCAAGTGCATCTGCTGCTACTGCACTTTTGCTTTCAGAATAGATTCGGATGATTGGTTCCGTATTACTTTTACGTAAATGAACCCATTCTTTTCCGATGTAAATTTTAACTCCGTCAGTTGTGTCCACTTCTTCGTTGGCATATTTTGCAGCCATTTTTTCTAAAATATCATCTACATTGATTGCTGGAGTCAACTCGATTTTGTTTTTTGAAATGACGTATTTTGGATACGAATCTCTCAGTTCTGTTAAGGTCTTTTTCTCGTGCGCCAAATGACTTAAAAACAAAGCTATTCCAACCAAAGAATCGCGACCGTAATGCAACTCAGGATAAATGATTCCACCATTTCCTTCTCCACCGATAACTGCACCTAATTCTTTCATTTTCACAACAACGTTCACTTCACCTACTGCAGATGCTGCGTAAGTTTGACTAGCTTCTTCAGTTATATCCCGCAAAGCTCTTGTGGAAGAAAGGTTAGAAACGGTTGCACCTGGCGTGTGTTTTAAAACGTAATCTGCACAAGCTACCAATGTATATTCTTCGCCAAACATGGAACCGTCTTCGCAAACTAAAGCCAAACGGTCTACATCTGGATCAACTGTGATTCCAACTTGTGCACCAATTTCTTTTATTTTTGCTGACAAATCAGTTAAATGCTCTGGTAAAGGCTCAGGATTGTGAGGAAAATGACCCGTTGGTTCACAATACATTTCAGTGATTTGGGAAACACCCAACTGTTTTAACAAAGCAGGAACGAAAACACCACCTGTAGAATTTACTGCATCAACTACCACATTGAAATTAGCTGCTTCAATTGCTTTTTTGTCTACCAAAGGCAAAGATAAAATCGCATCAATGTGTTTTTGCATGTAAGTTTCATCATTCGTAACGATACCTAAATCATCGACCTCTGCAAAATAAAATCGTTCTTCAGTAGCAATTGCAAGAATTGTTTCGCCGTCTTTTCCAGAAATAAATTCACCTTTTTCGTTCAATAATTTCAAAGCGTTCCATTGTTTTGGATTGTGACTTGCTGTTAAGATAATTCCTCCTTGTGCGTTTTCCATTGGAACAGCAATTTCCACTGTTGGAGTTGTTGAAAGATTTAAATTTACAACGTCAATTCCCAATCCAACTAAAGTAGAAACAACTAAGTCAGAAATCATTTGTCCGGAAATACGAGCATCTCTTCCGATAACAACTTTCAAACGCTGATTCGGATTTTTATCCTTCAACCAAGTTCCATAAGCTGCTGCGAATTTTACTGCGTCAATTGGCGTAAGTGCTTGGTCGACTTTTCCTCCGATTGTTCCTCGAATTCCTGAAATTGATTTAATTAAAGTCATGATTAATTTTTTGTAAGTAGTTCTTTTTTGTTGGCAATCATTTTCATGCAAGCAATTGCCGCTTCGGTTCCTTTGTTACCGTGTTTTCCACCCGATCGGTCGATTGATTGTTGGATGTTGTTATCTGTAAGTAGGCAGAACGACACTGGTATGTTGTATTTCAACATCACGTCCATGATTCCTTGAGTGGTTCCTGAACAAACAAAATCAAAATGTTTGGTTTCACCCTGAATCACGACCCCAATCGCAATAACACCTTCAACGATTCCTTGCTCGCAAAAATACTGGGAACCTAAAGGAAGTTCAAAAGCGCCTGACACGAATTGTACATAGATGTTTTCTTCTTTTACTCCATTTTCTAAAAGGGCATCTTTGGCTCCTTTTAATAGGTTAAAAGTAATTTGGTCGTTCCATTCAGAAACAACAATGCCGACTTTAAAATCGGCACCATTAGGAACAAGTTCCTTATTATATTCTGAAAGATTTTTTAAGGCTGTCGCCATTTTATTTTACTTTAGTGCTACTAGCTCTAGCGATGTATTTCTCAATTGTTTTTTGGGATGCATAAGATGGATATTCATCTTGAATTCTCGTGTAATAAGTTGTTGCATCATCGAATTTCTTCAATTTCTCAGCGTGTAAACCTGCTTTGAATAAATACATAGGAGTTGTCATTTCATTATCATTTGCTTCTGCAGCTTCTAAATATTTTTCAATTGCTGTATCTTATTTTTTTAACTCAGAATAGCAATCCCCTTGTAAGCCAATTGAATAAATTCGAATATAGGTGTCATTCACATCAACACCCTCTAAGTTTTTAATAGCTTTTTGAAAT
>CAMDGP010000113.1 GCA_945897765.1 Chitinophaga pinensis | reverse complement strand
GAAATAACGATATTACCAACAGTAAGGAATTTTTAAGAATCATTGAAGTAAAAAGTCTTGATGAAGCTAATGAAAACATTGACTATTTTCATATTTACAAAGCATACACCACAATCGTTGAGTGGTTTAGAGAAAAAGCAAATAATGGTTATATTTCAATAAGTTCAAAATTTGCAACACCCTTCCTTGAATCGACAAAAGTTATATGGTATGAAATTGATGAAAATCAAGATGAGATTGAGATTTTCACAAGGTTAAATATGGGGAAAATACCTTTAACTAATGCTGAACTTATTAAAGCATTATTCTTAAACGTTTCTAATTATTCAGAATTAGATCCGAAAGAAATCAAATTAGTTCAATTAGAAATTGCAACTGAATGGGATAGAATTGAATATGCTTTACAAAACAATGAATTTTGGTATTTTATTACGAATAACAAGTTTGAATTTGCCACTAGAATTGAGCTCATCTTTAGATTGGTGGCATTGTTAGATGGCGACTTAAATAAAAATGACGATTACGCTACTTTTCGATATTTTTCAGAGAAATTCAAAAATAAATCGGTTAAAGAAATTAAATTCAATTGGGGACTAATAAAAAGAGTATTTCAAACAATAGAGGAATGGTTCAATGATAGAGAATTGTATCACAAAATCGGATTCTTAATTGCTACCGCCGAAAACTTAAATGATTTATTAAGAATATGTCAAGGTAAACGTAAAGGTGAGTTCAAATCAATTTTAAATTTAAAAATCATCGAAAAGATTAAATGTGACGGCATCGAAAATTTGAAATACGGGCAATCTGTAACAAAAAATGTCCTCTTATTACACAACATTCAAACCATGTTGAATAATGAGGATGAAACTAGTAAATTCCCATTCGATAGATATGTGACCGAAAATTGGGATATTGAACACATTCATGCTATTGCCACCAAAGTATCGGTTAAAAGAGAAAATCAAATTTCTTGGTTAAAACAAAATTACACACCTACACAAGTTCATTTACAGTTTGATACTCACCAGAAAATTCAAGACGCAATTGATAAAAACATTGAATTCTTAGAATCAGATTTTCAGGCAATTATTGAGTTTGTTCTTGGAGATGACGATAATTCAATTCGTAATTTATGTCTTTTAGATCGTGGCACTAATCGTTCTTATAAAAATGATTCATTCAAACAAAAACGAGTAAAAATTATTGAGAATGAGAAAAAAGGAACCTTTATCCCAATATGCACCAAGAATGTTTTTATGAAATATTATTCTAATGAAGTTAGCGATTTAGAAATTTGGAATGAAAAAGACCGTGATTCTTATCTGGCGGATATTGTAAATGTCCTCGGTCAGTTAGAAAATAAAAATTCAAACAATTAAAAAATTAGAACAATGACTCAAAATGAAATAAATAATGAGTTCTCAACTCAAAAATTATCTTTTTGGAATTTGATTTCCAGCAATCTACAGATACAAGTACCTATTATTCAACGTGATTATGCGCAAGGGAGAAACGATGATAGAACTAAAAAAATAAGAGGCTTGTTTTTGAAAAAAATCAAAGAGATTTTAGAAAACCCTAATAGTTCACTAGAACTTGACTTTGTTTATGGCGATATTACAGAAAACAAGTTCAAACCTCTGGATGGTCAACAACGTTTAACTACATTGTTTTTACTGCATTGGTTTATTGCCTATAAGACTGAAAAATTAATGCAACATAAGAATGAATTTTTCAAATTCAGTTATGAAACTCGAATCTCATCTAGAGAGTTTTGTCATAACCTTGCGGAAAATGGAAACGGCTTAGGTTTAGGTTTAACTATTTCAGCAAAGATTGAGGACTCAAAATGGTTTTTTCAATCATGGAGAAAGGATCCTACTATAAAATCAATGTTAGTAACTCTCAATCACATAGAAAAAGAGTTCGAAAATAATTCGAATGATGAACTAAATTTATTTTGGTCTCGACTTACAAAAGATGAAGCGATTACGTTCTTATTTCGCTCATTGGACAATTTTGGTTTGACAGATGATTTATATATCAAAATGAACGCTAGAGGTAAAGCACTCACCGATTTCGAGAACTTCAAAGCCAGATTTGAAAAATATATTAAAGTTCAGAAGTTTGAAGATCTAACAGCAAAAAAAGTAGACATAGCTTTAGTGATTCAGGATTCTTTCTCTTTTAAAATTGACACTATTTGGACAGATTTGTTTTGGGCATATCGTGGTGAAAAGAATAAAATTGACGACAAATTAATGAAGTTCATGGCTGGTATTGCCATCAATAATTATGCATTAATTGGTAATATCTATGAAGATATAGATGAAGAAAATGAAGTACTATTGGATTTGAAAAATAAGAACTCTAAAAACACAAATCCTTCTGCAATTAAAAGAGAACGAATTGAGCGAAGAATATTATCCCTATTCAACAATCCTTATCAACTAAAACCAGAGGATTTTTCCACAAAAGAATCGTTTCATTATCTCAGTTCTTGTTTTGATGTTTACTCTAGAAAATCGAATGACAAAGTAATATCGACTAATCTTTCAATGTGGGATTTACAAATGATTCTAGAAGAACAAAACGAAACAATTAATTTGTTTTCTCAATTCATTTTGGGTTCAAAAACGGAATATAAACAACGAGCTCTTTTCTTTGCGCAGACTGCTTATCTACTGAGTGTTGAAGAATTCAACGAAGAATCGTTTTCCGATTGGATGCGGGTTATTAGAAATATTGTTCAAAACTCAACTATTGACAGTGCGGCAACCTTTATTGGTTCAATTGGATTGTTAAAAGAACTAGTCCTAGGCTGTGGAAATATCTACGAATTTTTGAAAAATATTGAGGTAAAATCAAACTTTGCTCAAGCTCAAGTCAAAGAAGAAAAGTTAAAATCGTATGCAATCTCACTACTTCCAGAGTGCAAATATTTGATTTTTAACTTAGAAGATACGTTCTTTTTCAAAGGAAAAATTGAATTTGCTTTTTACGCTATTGATTTTACTCAGACATCAACTGAAATAGACTTGGAAAAACTTTCATCAATTCTTGAAATAGTTAATCTACATTTGGGTCAAAAAGAATTATCTAATAAATTTAGAAGAGGTCTTTTGACTTGTGGAAAAAATAATTTCTATGATTACTGGACATCATGGAGTTACAATACCGATAGTCATAAAAGGTGTTTTCTTGAAAATGTTTTTGAACTAAAAAATAATTTGAGTAAGGAACTTATCAGGGAGAATTTGAAGGAGTTGTTTTTAAAATTAATGCATCATACATTGGATGAAGTAATAACAAATTATGAAATTCCAAGTGGGTTGGCTCCTTGGAAAAAAAGAATTATTCAAGAACCAGAATTATTGGACAATCATTGTCAAGGACATTATTTTGGGATTTTAAACGACAATTCCGCTTGTTTGCTATTCTATTGGAAAAAACGTCCCAATAGCAGAGAAGAATGTTACAGGGTCGAATAACCAAAAAAACTCAATCAGCCAACGCCTCCACGTTGGCTGATTGATTGAAATTATATTGCAAAATCCTAATTCAATATATTTATTTTTGAATTCCCCAAACCCTTTAAACAACCCTTCAATATTTTTCGCACCAGCAGGATTCGAAGAGTGCACCACAAAATCGGGCAATTTCAAATCATTATCCAAACAATAATTGACCAACCATTTGGCGCAGGTCATTCCGTTTAATTCTTGGGATTGTTCCTCGGGTAAACCCAAATCGTGGTCAAAGGAAATGAAATCAGGCAAGCCATTTGTTTCAATCCAAATTACGAATTCATCATAAGAACGTACAATCTGCCATTCTTTCTGATAGATTTCGATGTCTTGAATTTTAGGATGCATGTACAAAAGACAATCTTTTGGATTTCGAATGTCATCGAGGAAAAGGAGTTTCATATTGTTGGTTTTTCAGCACCCCAAAAATAAAACCCAACACCGCCAATACGTGTCGAATCAAGCTATCTCAATTCACATTCTCATTCCACTTTTGACAAAACAATTCAAACTCTGCTGAAACCTTCATTTCTTGCACACAAAACTCAATGAATGAAGGTGTTTCGTAAAAGATATTTTCCATTCGCTTGCGATAGGCTAGTAATAATTCATCTCTTGAAATAGAAGCATCTGGATTGCTATCAAACTCGCTTTCCCAACCATTCAGGAAAAAAGTGCGTGACGATTCATACAACTCCATCCATTTTTTATCTTGCGAATAGGTGTTTTTCCATTTCGTTGGAATCACCACTTTTTTATCTGCAACTACTTGATTATTAGTACTTACTTGTTTTTTAGTTGTTGAATTTGAAACCTTTGAAGCTGCTTTTATTTTTGGATTTACTGAGTTTACAGTTTGTTTTGTTTGTTTTTCAATGATTTGTTCTGGTTGTTCTTCCTCAGAATCAGTAACTTCTTTGTCTTCAATTTTATCTTTTCGGACTTCCAACGATTCTGTTTTAGGCTCATTCTGTTTAGTTTCTTTACAAGAAATAAGCAGCAAAGACAAAATGAAAAATATACTAAAAGAATAGTTGTTCATAGATGAGTTATTATAATTATTCAAACGAAAATAGAGGAAAACTGGTACAATTTTAAATAAAACAACAAAATATTACTCTGGCGAAACTAAAAGATCGGATTCAAATAATTGCGAAGGTGAAACCATCAATTCGTCATAAGGAAAATCTTTCCCATATCGTTGCTGCATGATTTTTCGAACTTCTATCGCATCAATATTAAAATCTCGAAGTGGTAGGGGTTTCGCTAGTTTGATTCCTAATTTTTCATTGTAAACTTTCCAAACTAATTCTGAGCAGTACATTTCTTTGTCACTCCAATTGAAATATCCATCGTAATTTTTCCCAAACTGACTTGCGGTAAATTGTTTCATCACTTTGATATTTTCAGGTGTTAACTTCGATGCGTCTTTCAGTCTTTTGACTTCATATTTGCCACCAACTCCCGATGCAATCCAATCTTCCAATTTTCGTTTTCCAACAGGTTGAACCGCCTCATAAACATAAGCTTGTCCGTTTTCGTAAAACATAATTCCACAATGTGAATAAGGAGAATTGGTAGCAATTTCAACGGCTTTACTTTGTGAAGAAGTTGAAGATTGAAACAAAATATCACCATCTTTTAGTTTTGGTTGGCTACAAACACTAAATGAAAGTAGCAACAAAAAATAAATGAAAAATGAAACTACTTTCATACAGAATTGTTTAGCGTCTTGGTTTATTTCAAATACCTAAAATCTTGACCTGCTTTTATGGTTTTCAAAGTTTCAAAAATCAAACGGATACAATTTTCAACGTCTTCTTTTTGAACCATTTCAACTGTTGTATGCATATATCGCAATGGTAAAGAAATCAATGCACTCGTTACTCCTTCATTTGAATACGCAAAAGCATCTGTATCAGTTCCTGTTGAGCGCGAAACTGCCGCACGTTGGAATGGTATTTTGTTTTTGTCCGCAGCTTTGATGATTAATTTCAAGAAATTCGTTTGTACCGCAGGACCATAAGTCAACACAGGACCCTTCCCTGATTGTTGATCACCATTTTCAATTTTATCAACCATCGGAGTTGCTGTATCGTGACATACATCTGTGATTAAAGCAACATCTGGTTTGATTTTATGAGCAATCATTTCTGCTCCACGTAGGCCAATTTCTTCCTGAACTGCATTTACAACATATAAACTAAAAGGCAATTTCGTTTTTGATTCTTTCAATAAACGAGCAACCTCAGCAATCATAAACCCTCCTACTCTATTATCTAAAGCTCGACCGACATACTTGTTTTTATTTAAAATCATAAATTCATCTTCGAAAGTCGCCACACAACCAACGTGAACACCCAAAGCTTCCACCTCTTCTTTTGAAGCACAACCACAGTCTAGAAAAATATTTTTCATACTTGGAGTTTCCTCTTTCGCATGTCGCATGTGGATGGCTGGCCAACCAAAAACAGCTCTCACAATTCCTTTGTCAGTGTGGATATTCACGCGTTTTGAAGGAGCAATCATGTGATCAGAACCACCGTTTCGTTTTAGGTAAATAAAGCCGTCTTTTGTGATGTAATGAACGAACCAAGAAATTTCGTCAGCATGTGCTTCAATCACTACTTTGTAATCCATTCCAGGGTTGATGATTCCTGCAACTGAACCATAATTATCAACAAAATATTCATCGATATACGGTTTTACATAATCCAACCACATTTTCTGACCTTCAGATTCAAAACCTGTTGGACTTGCATTATTCAAGTAGTTTTCTAAAAATTTTTCTGATTTCGGGGTGATAATTTTCTTCATTTCTAATTTTAAAAGTTATTTCATTAACGTAACATTTCCTTTCGTGATGGACTGTAAACCTCCAATACACGTAACATCTAAATAATAATCGTAAACATCTGGATCTAATTTTTTTCCTCTAAAAATACCGTCCCAACCAAAATTCGGATCAGTAGATTCAAATACCATTTCTCCCCAGCGATCAAAAACCCTGAAAATCATTTTTTCAATCCAAATTCCTCTTACATATAGTACATCGTTGTTATTATCTCCATTTGGCGTAAATGCATTTGGAATAAAAACGTACGGATCTTCACAAATGATTGTATAAACCTTAACTTCCACCGTGTCAGAAACTATACAAATCCCATCTGAAACAGTCAAGGTGAAAATCGTTGTTTCATTCACTAATGCATTTGTTGTTTGTGCGTTTGGAGTTGCTAAACCTGTTGTTGGCGTCCAAGAATAAGTACTCATTCCTGAAGGTGTTCCACTTAAAACAACAGTAGTACCTGGAGAAACGATTGTTTGTGAAGCACTTGCAACTACAGTCGTTGGATTTATGGTTGAAACTGAAATATAAATCGAATCTTGAATAAAACAACCATTCGAAGAGCTTGCATTCAAATACAAATATTGAGAAGTACTTGGATTAACTTGCACTTGGTTACTTGTTGTTGGCGATAAAATAATACTTAAA
>CAMDGP010000112.1 GCA_945897765.1 Chitinophaga pinensis | reverse complement strand
TTTTGCTCCAACAAATAACATAGCTGATCCGTTTTTACACGATGCGACGCACGCGCCACAACCGATACACGCTGCCGCTTCAAATGCCTTATCTGCATCTGCTTTTGGTATTGGCGTTGCATTGGCGTCAATGGTACGTCCAGATGTGTTTACAGAAACAAATCCTCCTGCTTGTTGTATACGGTCAAACGCACTTCTGTCCACTACTAAGTCTTTGATTATTGGGAACGCGGTAGATCTCCATGGCTCAACATAAATTGTATCACCATCATTGAACATACGCATGTGTAACTGACAAGTTGTGATTCCTGTGTCAGGACCGTGCGCACGACCGTTGATGTACAACGAGCAAGACCCACAAATTCCTTCACGACAATCGTGATCAAACGCTACAGGCTCTTTTTGTTCGTTTACTAATTGCTCATTCAATTGATCCAACATTTCTAAGAAAGAACTGTCAGTAGATACATTGTCCAATTTATAAGATTCCAATGCTCCTTTTAATTTCGCATTTTTCTGTCTCCAGATTTTTAACGTGATGTTTATTGTTTTTGCTGCCATATTTCATAAATTTAGGCACTAGCAACAAGCCAAAAGGCATTAGCTAGGCCATTATTTCAAACTTCTAATTTCTTTAAAAAAGCACTAATCATTTTTGATAGTTCAGTAATCTGATACAATATTTCGTTATATCTTTTTTCATCCTTAATAAAACCTAACTCAAAAGCTAGCAATAATTGAGTTTCAACTTCGTAAAGAGATCCTCTCGCTATTTTAATAAACTGTATATAGCTTTTCGTTGAACCTCTTCCATAACCTTCGGCAATATTGCTCGGAACTGAAACTGTTGCTCTTCGTAATTGTGAAATCAAACCAAATCGTTCATCAGTAGAAAAGTCGTTAGTCAATGTATAAACAGAAACTGAAATATCCATACCCTTCTTCCATATAAGCAAGTCTTTGTATGATTTAATTCCTTCCATTTTTTATTATCTCTTTTTCACTATTGCCTAATTACTATCTAACTATTGCCTATTTTTCACTATTGCCTAATCCCTCATCAACTATTGCCTATTTTTCACTATGCCTACTTGTAATTCCTAGCCGCTATTTTAATAAACTCATAATTCAAATCTTCTTTGTGTAACTCCGATTGTGTAACGTCCATTCCTTTATATTCCCACGCTGCAACAAACTTGAAATTCTCATCATCACGTAATGTTTCTCCTTCTTCGTCTTGATATTCTTCACGGAAATGTCCTCCGCACGATTCGTTTCTGTTTAAAGCATCAACAGCCATTAATTGACCTAGTTCTAAAAAGTCAGCAACGCGCATCGCTTTTTCCAACTCTTGATTTAACTCATCTGCACTTCCAGGAACAAATACATTTTTATAGAAATCTTCACGAATTTCAGCGATTTCAGCAATTGCTGCTTTCAATCCCTGTTCGCTACGACCCATTCCAACTTTATTCCACATTACCAAACCTAAACGTTTGTGGAAATGATCTACTGATTTTGTTCCTTTATTGTTCAAGAACATATCAATTTGAGATTTAACCGCGTTTTCAGCTTCTACAAATTCCGGAGAATCAGTTGAAATTTTACCTGTACGAATTTCATTCGCTAAGTAATCGGAAATCGTGTATGGCAATACGAAATATCCGTCAGCCAAACCTTGCATCAAAGCAGAAGCTCCCAATCTGTTTGCTCCGTGGTCAGAGAAATTCGCTTCACCTGTCACAAAACATCCTGGAATAGTACTTTGTAAGTTGTAATCAACCCAAACACCACCCATTGTATAGTGAACAGCTGGATAAATTTTCATAGGCGTTTCATACGGATTCTCGTCTGTAATCTTTTGATACATTTGAAATAAGTTACCGTATTTCTCACTTATCCATTTTTTACCTAACTCAATGATCCGAGCCTCAGTTGGATTGTGGTCTCCCAAACCATAAGCTGCTTGTTTTCCTTTTGATTTAATCTCAGAAGCGAAATCCAAGTAAACACCTTCGTTTGTGTCATTTGCTTCGATTCCATGACCTTCATCACATCTTTCTTTCGCAGCGCGCGAAGCAACGTCACGAGGAACCAAGTTTCCAAAAGCTGGATATCTTCTTTCTAAGAAATAATCTCTATCTTCTTCAGCGATTTGTGTTGGTTTCATTTTACCTGCACGAATTGCTTCTGCATCTTCTTTTTTCATCGGAACCCAAATTCTACCTGAGTTTCTCAACGATTCTGACATCAAGGTCAATTTTGATTGATTGGTGCCGTGAACTGGAACACATGTTGGGTGAATTTGAACAAAACAAGGATTTGCAAAATACGCACCTTTTCTGTGAATTTTCCATGCCGCAGAAACGTTACTTCCCATTGCATTTGTTGACAAGAAATATACGTTTCCGTAACCTCCTGATGCAATTACAACTGCGTGTGCTGCATGTTTTTCTAATTCTCCTGTCACTAAGTTACGTGCAATGATTCCACGCGCTTTTCCGTCGATTTTAACTAAATCCAACATCTCGTGGCGGTTGTACATTTTCACACGACCTAATCCAATTTGTCTTGAAAGCGCAGAATATGCTCCTAATAATAATTGCTGACCCGTTTGTCCTGCTGCGTAAAATGTACGTTGAACTTGTGTACCACCGAACGAACGGTTGTCCAACAAACCTCCGTATTCACGTGCAAAAGGAACTCCTTGAGCCACACATTGATCGATGATATTACCTGAAACTTCTGCTAAACGATGAACATTTGCTTCGCGAGCACGGTAGTCACCACCTTTAATTGTGTCATAAAATAAACGGTAAACAGAGTCACCGTCATTTTGGTAATTTTTTGCTGCATTAATACCACCTTGCGCTGCAATTGAATGCGCTCGTCTTGGAGAATCTTGGAAACAAAATGATTTCACATTGTATCCCATTTCGCCAAGTGATGCTGCTGCTGCCGCTCCTGCTAAACCAGTACCAACAACAATAATATCGATTTTTGGTCGGTTATTAGGCGCAACCAAATTCATGTGATTTTTATGATCAGTCCATTTATCTGCTATTGGACCAGCTGGTATTTTTGAATCTAATTTCATATTTTGATCTGTATTTAATCGTCAAGATGTCTTCGCATTTCTTAAAAGTTCAATTAAGTAACGCTCCATTCATATTTTGTAGCTATTAATTATTGAAATGATGAAATAATGCAATGAAAATAAATCCAAGTGGAACTACAATTGCAAATGCATATCCTAATGTATGTAGTTTTCTTGAAAATTTGTTGTTAAAACCTACCGACTGAAACGAAGAATTGAAGCCATGCCATAAGTGTAAAGCAAGCAATACAAACGCCAAAGAATATAATCCTGTGCGAACTGGGCTTTCAAATTTCGCCACTAATTCTTCGTAATATCTTGTTGGATTCAAAGCGTTTCCATCAATATATTTGTAAACTACTTCATGCGCCCAGAAATCATACATGTGCAATCCTAAGAATGCTAAAACAACTAAGCCTGAGATAATCATATTTCTTGAAGCCCAAGAAGAATTTGCCGCTCCGTTGAATTTTACATAAGCAACTGATCGTGCGCTTCTGTTTTTTAATTCCAACACAAAACCCATTACAAAGTGAAAAACAACACCTGCAATCAATATAGGCTGCATTAAAAACTGGATTACTGGGTTATAACCCATAAAATGTGACATCGAATTATAAACATCAGCACTAAAAACCGACATGAAATTGATGAAAAAATGCAACGATAAAAATGAAATTAAAAAAAGTCCCGAAAGCGCCATCGCAACTTTCTTTGCTATGGAAGACTTTAGTAATGTAGAATTGCTCATATTAAAATTTTTGTTATCGGTTACAAAGTTACTTCTTAGAACAATTCATTTGAAACTTAGTTCTTATTTAGAATCAATTTACATAACTAAGCGTCGACAGCTCATTTTCAACAATTAATTCAACCTCAGCTCCAACAATTAAAGCGCGATTATCATTAATGTGTCCTGAAGGAATATCAAAAGAAATTGGAATTTTTCGGAATTGGAAATGTTGTAAAACTATTTCTTCGGTTGTCATGCCAAAAGGAATGTTTGTATCTTCCATATCTGTCATGCCTCCAATGATTAAACCACTTATTCTGTCGAGGATTCCGCTCTTTCTTAAACTGAAAAACATCCTGTCTAAATGGTAATAATGTTCTGCTAAATCTTCCAAAAACAAAATATTTCCTTCAAAAAAATAGGCCTCACTTGTTGCAATTAAACTATATAAAATACTGAGATTTCCTCCGATAATTTTCCCGTTCGCTTTTCCTGTTCTATTGTTTGCATTCGCATTCCAAGTCAGCGGTTTTTGCGTACCTGTCATTGCCTCAACCAGTGTTTGCAAAGCTTCAGGACTGTTTTTTTCAAAATTCAAAGGCATCGTCCCATGAATACTTTGAATGCCTAACTTGAATAATCGGTGATGAAAAACAGTAATGTCGCTAAACCCAATCAACCATTTCGGTTCGCGCAACATATTTGCCCATTGCAATTGATCGACGATGCGCACACAACCGTAACCGCCTCTTGCACACACAATCGCTTTTGCTTCGGGATGATCGATTCCAGCTTGTAAATCAGCTGCGCGTTCTTCATCCGTTCCTGAAAAATAATTGAAAGCTCCAAAACAGTGTTTGCTGATTTCGACACGAAAACCCTGTGCTTCAAAAAAGTTTTTGGCAAAAGAAACACTTGCGTCATCGATTGATTTTGCAGGAGCTGTTATGTAAATTAAATCTCCTTTTTTTAAAGGTGCGGGTTGAATCATTTTGATTTATCTTGAATGAATAATTCGGCAATTTTTAAATCGTTGGGTGTTGTGATTTTGATGTTTTCTTCGTTGCTTTCAACTAAATGTATCAAAACCCCTTTCGCTTCTACCAAACTTGCATCATCGGTGATTCGCTCGTGAAATTCTTGCTGGTAAGCTTTTTTTAAAATAGATGCGTGAAAGCATTGTGGCGTATGAATCAATTTGAATTCATTGCGATTGACCGCATGCGAACTTCCATTTTCTAGTTGACGAATTGATTCTTTGACATTTAAAACCGGAACCACAGCTGCGTGATTTTCCAAAGCTTCAAAACATTTTTTCAACGTCGACGCACTTACTAAAGGACGCACACCATCGTGTACAGAAATATATTTTCCAGAACAAAATTCAAGCGCATTTTGAATGGAATGGTAGCGTTCTTCTCCGCCAGAAATTACTTGATGATGAATTTTACAATTGTTTTTCTCCAAGATTTCGTTCCAATAACTTTTCCAATCTTCCGGCAAAGTGATGAACAACTCCATACTTGAATCAAAGTGATAAAACAACTCTAAAGTGTGCAAAAGGATTGGTTTTCCGCAAATTTCAATGAATTGTTTGGGGATTTCGCTTTCCATGCGTTTTCCAATTCCTCCCGCAGTGATGATGATAGAATGTGTTACCATGATTCAAAGATAAGGAAAACGAAGAATTTTGGGAAAGTTTAGTTTACATTGAATTTAGACTGTAATCTATTTCGAGTGTGAACTTGTTTTATTTCTTTTAAAATAATCTTAAATGAAAATTTTATCTTTAGTTATTTGAGATAAGTTAATTACATCTTTAAAATTATAAACTCAGTTCTTCTATTTTTTTGATGCTCGTCTTCAGAACAATTTGATTTCACTGTACCCTCACAAGGACAATTTACTTTTAATTTACTCTCCCCATATCCTTTACCGTTAATTCTTTGCGGGTTTGAAATTCTTTTTTTGATGTAATCAGCAGACGCTATGGCACGATTGTCAGATAAGGTTTTGTTAAAAGCTATACTAGAACGACAGTCTGTATGAGATCCTAATTCAATTTGCATAGTAGGATATTCGTTCATTATTTTTACAATTTTATCAAGTTCATCTGCGGCATTTTTTCTAATTACGTATTTTCCTAAATCAAAATAAATTGGTTTAATATCTATTAATGAAGCTAAGTCAACTCCAATTTCAATTTTACCAATTGAAACATCTAATTTATCATTGATGCTTATAATACCTGGCTTAACAATTTTATGGGTGAAATCAACTGTTTTGGTTAAAAATCCGTTTTTTGAGAGCGTAACAGAATAATTGAGTTGGTCATTTACTTTATTATTTGTTAATTCTTTTAAGAAATCTCCTTTCGCATTAGTTGTTCCTTCAAAAATTATTGTACCTGTATTTAGATCAATGATTTTTACAATAACTCCATCCAATGGATTCCCTGATTTATTATCTTTTATAAATCCAATCAAACTAATTTGAGGGATTTTTGCTAATTCAACATCAGCTTTTACTTGATTCCCTGATTTTGAGATTGCTAAAACAGAAATTTTATTTTCTGTATAATCTATATTTTGAGCAACAACAACATATTCTTTTCCTGGTTCAAGATCAAAAGAATAATTTCCGTTTTGATCAGTTTTTGTTGATGCGACTATGTTCCCATCCAAATCTTTTAAAAACACAGTAGATCCTGCCAATATAAGTTTGGTAGCTTCATCCTTTACAGTTCCAATTAATTGCATTTTAAAAATAAAAGGACGGGTCAATTCGAAAGAATAAATATCATCATCACCTGTACCACCTGCTCTGTTTGAAGAAAAATATCCAGTTTTACCGTTTCGATTGAACGTAATAGCAAAATCATCATACTGACTATTCAATGGTTTCCCTACATTTTTTAGATTCTGAAAAACTGTTCCATTGCTTTCAATTGACATAATGAAAACATCCAAACCTCCTAATCCTACGTGACCATTTGACGAGAAGAATAAAAGTCCATCAGAACTAATCCAAGGAAACATCTCTTGTCCTTCTGTGTTGACATTTCCTCCTAAGTTTACAGGAGTACCAAGGGATCCATCTGTGTTTATAGAAACGCGATATAAATCAGCTCCACCAAAACCACCGGGCATATCAGAGACAAAATAGAGGGTTTTTCCGTCTGGTGATAATGTTGGATGACCAATTGAAAATTCTTTAGAATTTATAGACAACTCCTTAA
>CAMDGP010000111.1 GCA_945897765.1 Chitinophaga pinensis | reverse complement strand
ATCTATTTTTGGATAAGTTCCAACGGGCGTACAATTTACTATTACTTTGCATGCATTTAGCATATGCTCATTAATTTCTTCGTAAGAAAAGTGCTTCGGTTTTCCCTCTGGATTTTGTGAAATAAAAAATACATCTATTCCAATTTGCTTAAACACATATTCAATCGCTTTGGATGCTCCACCAGTTCCTAAAATCAAAGCGCGTTCATGCTTAAACGTTAAAAAAGGTTTGATACTTTGTTGAAAACCGTAGGCATCTGTGTTAAAGCCAACTGTTTTCCCTTCTTTAAAAGCAACAACATTTACGGCACCAATAGTTTTTGCTACTGGATCAATTTCATCCAAAAAAGGAATGATTTCTATTTTATAAGGAACAGTCACATTTAAACCAGAAATACTTCCATCACTTAAAATAGCTTTGACTTTTTCAATCGTTTCTAATTCAAACAATTCGTAATTGGCAACGATTCCATTTTGCTCAAAATAGTTTTTGAAAAATGTTGGAGAAAAAGAATGTGCTAGCGATTTACCAATTAAGCCGAAATGTTTCATTTTTTAGTTTTTGTAAAAGTAGGAAAAGGATTATTCTCAAGGTGGTTTTCCAAGTTGATAATTATAAAATTGGTTTTGTAAAAAAGAAAGAAATAATTAGTAAAATGCTTTACTATTGTCAATTCTATCTTTTTGATTTTAAAAATTTTAAACTATAAATTATTATTTCACTTGTTATCAATTCTTAAAATAACTTTCAATCTAAATTCAATTCGTAACTTCGTTTTCTATGGATAAAAAATTTCAATTCAACTATCAGTTATTAGATTCTTGGAAATCGTTGGAAGAGGAAGAACGTTATTTGGTTTCAAAAGCCTATGAAGCAATGAATCGTGCTTATGCTCCTTACAGTAAATTCAAAGTCGGCGCTTCTGTTCAGCTTTCTGACGGAACGGTCATTTTGGGAAATAATCAAGAGAATATTGCTTATCCTTCTGGACTTTGTGCCGAGCGAGTGGCTTTATTTTATGCTGGAGCTAACTTTCCAAATGAAGCAGTTGAAACGATTGTTATTGTAGCAAAAGGGGATTTAATGCCTGACAAACAGTTGCTTTCACCTTGTGGCTCGTGTCGTCAAGTGATGTTAGAAACCGAAAATAGACAACAAAAACCAATGAAAGTCATTCTTATCAATCAAGATGATCGCACAATGGTTATAGAATCTGTTCAGCATTTATTGCCTTTTGGATTTGGTACTTTTGATTGAAAAATGATTTCTTCTAATTTGAAAAGACACTAAAAGTCATTCCGAGCAAAGTGAGGAATTCATTTAAACCTAAACAACAAAATATTATTACAAACAAATAACAAAGAAAGCTATCCTTCGCATTATCTTTGTCCGCTAAAACAAAACAATATGAATAGTTGGTTTACCGTTAAAGTAAAATACACCAAACAATTAGAAAATGGAACATTCAAACGTGTTTCAGAACCTTATTTATTAGCTGCGATGACTTTTACAGACGCAGAAGCACGCATCTATGAAGAACTAGGAACTACCATTCGTGGTGAATTTTTAGTGACTGGAATTGCACGCACTGACATTCACGATATTTTTCAATACGATGAGTCAGATACTTGGTTCAAAGCAAAGATTTCTTACGATAAATTGGAAGAAGAAGGCGATAAAAAGAAAACGATTTCTCAAAACTTCTTGGTCTCTGCTGAAACAGTGAAAGAGGCGTATGAACGTATCGTAGAAAGCCTATCTACACTCATGATTGATTACCAAATTACACAAATTATTGCTTCTCCAATCGTTGATATTTTCCCATACAATGACAGCGAAGTTGAATCGCCAGTTGCAAAAAGAATAGTTCCAGAAATTGAACACGAACCTAAAGCAGCAGGTAAAGTTTTCAGTGCATCTGGTTCAGATATTGACGATTTAGATGATGAATTAATTGATGACGAAGATAAAGTTGAAGAATTGGATTCAGAAGAATTTGAAGAAAGTGAAATCACAGACGAATATACAAACGAAGACGAAGATTAATGAGTGAATGGCTGAAAAAATTACGAGATGAACACGGTGACTTTGACAAAGGTTCGTTGGAAATTACCGCAGGAAAAACACCGTTTCATTTGTTTTCAGAATGGTTTGATGAAGCCTATAACGTTAAAGAAAATGAACCAAATGCTTTTATTTTAAGTTCAGTTGACAATGAAACGTTACAACCTAGTTCACGCATTTTATATTTGAAAGAATTACTCAACGAGAAATTCATTTTTTATACCAATTACAACAGCCAAAAAGGAAAAGAATTAGCTGAAAACCCTAAAATGTCACTATTGTTTTTTTGGCCAACTTTACAACGCCAAGTGCGCATTGAAGGCTCGGTAGAAAAAGTTGAAGCTTCGGTAAGTGATGCGTATTTTGCCTCAAGACCGCGCGAAAGTCAATTGGGTGCTTGGGCATCTCAGCAATCTGAAATTCTTGAAAATAGAGAAGATTTAATCACGCGTTTGGAATCATTAGAAAATCAATTTCCGAATGAAGTGCCTCGTCCACCACATTGGGGAGGCTACGCTTTAAGTGCCACTCACATTGAATTTTGGCAAGGTCGTCCGTCGCGTTTACACGATCGTATTGTTTACGAGCGCACCGCTGACGATTGGAAAATTTACCGTAAAAATCCTTAATGAAGCGATTTCAACCCTCCATACATACACTTCCAAATGGTGTGCGTGTCGTTTATCTTCACGTACCAAACCAAGTTGCCCATTTAGGTTACTTTTTTGCAGCGGGCTCGCGCTTTGAAGCAGAAAATCAAGTGGGATTGGCGCATTTTTTAGAACATTGCGTTTTTAAAGGAACACAAAAGCGCAAGGCAATTCACATTCTTTCAAGAATCGATTCTGTTGGTGGAGAATTAAATGCCTATACAGCGAAAGAAGAAATGTGTTTACACGCTTCTTTTTCGAAAGAACATACAGCAAAAGCCATTGATTTATTGTCAGATATTTCGATTCATTCGATTTTTCCTCCGAAAGAAATTGAAAAGGAAAAAGAAGTCATCCTCGACGAATTGAATTCGTATATGGATAGTCCTGGAGAAAAGATTTTTGATGATTTTGAAGTAGAGTTATTTAAAAATCATTCACTTGGAAACAACATTCTTGGAACGAAAGAAAGTGTTGAAAGTTTTACTTGTGCGGATTTAGAAAACTTTGTAAGTTCTTATTTCACTGCCGATAATTTGGTGATTGCTTTTGTTGGAAATGTTTCATACCCGCGATTAGAAAAGCTGCTTTTAAATTCGTTGGAAGGAATTCCATTGACAGCTCAACGAAACGAAGTTGTACCTTTTTTAGATTACAAACCTTTCCATATTCGAACGAAAGAAGCTAATTATCAAACACACGGTGTAATTGGTGGAATGGCTCCTAGTTATAAAAGCGATAATCGAATTCCAATGTCCTTACTGATAAATTTATTGGGGGGCCCTGCTTTAAATTCGCGTTTGAATTTGACCGTTCGTGAAAAATATGGTCTTGCTTATACGGTTGAAGCAAGTTATAATACTTATGCTGACACTGGTTTTTGGCAAATTTATTTAGGTTCAGAATCTAAAAACATCGACAAAGCCATCGAATTGATTTATAAAGAAGTTAAATTACTGGAAACAAAAGAATTAACTTCAATTCAATTACATCGCGCAAAAGAGCAATTGAAAGGACATTTAGCATTGGGAATGGATTCTAACTCTGGATTAATGCAAGGATTAGGTAAAAGTATGTTGGCTTTTAATCAAATCGATACCTTACAAGAAATGCATCAAGGAATTGATAAAATAACAAGTAAACAACTTCTCGAAATGGCCGCAACGTTTATGAAAAGAGAAGCAAGTTCTGAGTTGATATTTGATTGTTAAATAATATTCAGCTCACTTTAAATTAAGTAATCAACTGGTTGTATTTTTTTTGAGTGTGCGCTTTCTTACCACCAATATTTAAAATCATAATTTTAATGAAAAACCCAAATAAAGCTAATATTTTCATTTTGCCATTCTTTTGCTTGATCAAAAGAATCAAAAATCAAGGCTCTAAATTTCTATTTTGTTCGCAAATCATTGTATTCTAAATATTTACAACTCATTGCAAACAATTTTAACTACTTTCTAAAACTTAAATTTTTTAATCCGTCAGTTGACGGAGCAGAAATTTTAAAAATTAACAGTTTCAGTTCAGTAGTTAAAACCTAGAAATTCAAGGCCGAAGATTGTTCGGTAATATTCACAAAATAGCTCTCGATTCGATTAAATTATTGATTTTCAATATTTAAGTATTTTACTGGTACGATTGCGAACACTCAATCTATTTTTCAAAGCTTCAATTAAAATAGCTACAAACTTCACGAAACTTGTATAAGTGTTGTTCCGAACTTAATCAGAAATAATCGTTTGAAATTGAGAAGCATGTGCACTAAAATATCCCAAAGCGCCACCCTGAATATTAGATTTTGGATTTGCGGGAGAAGCAACACCTCCACCTGGACCACTACTATTTGCCTCTAAACTTTCAAAGTAGAAATGCACTTTTTCATCAACATTCATAAATTGAACATCAACAGTATCAAATTTTTTAATTGCTTTATTAAAGGATTGTAAACCTTGTGTATTGTAGTTTCCATCTAAAAATTCATCATCATAAATAAATGATTCAATAAAATCTCCGTTGATGTACATTCTTGCACGGTAATAATTTCCTTTTCCAGCTGGATCTTGAAAATGGGGTACAACCGAACGATTTATTTCACCACCAAAACCTAAGGATTTTAAAATACTTAAACTATCTACCGTTGTTCGAACAGGCATTTTACAAGCTGAAGTGTACGTTTTCCCATCATAGGTTACAGTTAAATTATAAGTTCTACCAGGTACTCCTGCTAAAGTTGTTGTTTGATATTTCCCCGGGGAAGCTTCAGAAAGAAAAACTGAATTTCCAGCATCGTCAGTAATTAAAACAACAGCTCCAGAAACAAATAATTGATCATTTGTAGTTTGAAAATCGGTTGTTTTAGAAATTGTGATTGTTTGGGGATTTGCCGGATCATCAGTCAATTCTCCTTCGATAACAATAAGTGCATCACTATCATTAAACTCAATATCAATTACTTTTTCGCAGCTAAATAAACTTAAACTAGCAACTAAAAATCCGAGGATATAAATACTATTTCTCATGATTAAAATTTAAAATTATAAGTAATGGAAGGAACTAATCTGAAAAGTGCGATTTGAACTGCTTCTGTTTTTGTTGGGTCTGTTTTGCTTTCACGGAATGAAATGGTCCATGCATTTTCACGTGCATAAGCATTATAAATTCCAAAATTCCAGCTACTTTCAAATTTGTCTGTCTTCTTGTTGTAATAAGTAACACTTAAATCTAAACGGTGATAATTAGGCATTCGGTAACCATTTCTTTCTGTATAAAGCCATTGGATATTTCCGTCAATGTAATATTTACCCGATGGAAAGGTTACTGCGCTACCTGTATAGAAAACCCAAGTTGCTGATACCGATAATTTATCGTTGATGTCGTAAATCCCTACCAAAGATAAATCATGAGTTCTGTCTTGACGTGCCGCATACCATTGACTATTATTAATCCCATTAATTTGTTTTTCAGTGCGTGATAAAGTGTAACTCACCCAACCATTGAAACGACCATATTTCTTTTTTAAAAATAGCTCAACACCATATGCCCGACCTTTACCGTACAACAATTCGCCTTCAATTTTATCATTTGCAATTGTACTAGCTCCATCTTTATAATCGACTTGATTTTGCATGTCTTTGTAATAACCTTCTATACTTAATTCATAGCGATTATCATAAAAATTTCTAAAGTAACCCAAAGACAATTGATCGGAGATTTCAGGCTTAACATTTGTGCTACTTGGAATCCATAAATCTGTTGGAGTAGATGATGTAGAATTACTAATTAAATGTAAATTTTGAACATTTCGAGCAAAACCTAACTTTAAAGAGCTTACCTTATCAATCATAAATGATGAAGTAAATCGAGGTTCTAAATTGAAATAATTTTGAACGATTTTTCCTTTGTTGAAAGTTGTGGTTTGGCTAACAATTCCCAAAGAATCAAAAGAATAAAACTCACCTGCTCCCATCAATGAAAAATTAGTTGCTCTTAAACCATAAATAAAACTTAAACGTTCGTTTGGATTCCATTCATGAGAAGCATATCCTGAATTTTCCCAAGCATATCTATCTTGCAATTCTTCAAAAACAAAATTCGAATCATCTGATTCTATTTGTCCTGGTGTTATCGTGTGATGAATGGCATTTACTCCAAATTTTAATTTATTAGATGGATTGATGATGTATGTAAAATCTTGTTTTACGTTGTAATCTTGAATTTTTGAGCGAATGTCAACTGCTAAAGTTCCTGAATTAATAGCAATCTTATAATTATAGTTGCTAAAAATAAGCGAAGTATTCGAAAACAACTTCGGACTTAAAACTGAATTCCAACGAATTGTTCCTGTGGCATTTCCCCAGTTGATTCCAAATAATTCACCTAGTCCTAAATTGTCTTGACCAAAGTAACCTGATAAGAAAACGCGATTTTTGTCGTTGATTTTGTAATTAGCCTTTAAGTTTAAATCGTAAAAATACAAGCGATTGTCTTTAAAATCTTCTGTTAATTTCAAAAACACATCCGCATAAGTTCTTCTGCCGCTAATCATAAATGAACCTTTGTTTTTTACAATTGGACCTTCGACACTCAAGCGTGAAGAAATGATTCCAACACCACCTCCAACGTGAAATTTCTTGTCGTTTCCATCTAGCATTTTGATATCCAAAACAGATGAAGTTCGTCCACCATATTGAGAAGGCATTCCACCTTTATAAAGTGTTACTTCTTTCAACGCATCAGAATTAAAAGTTGAAAAGAAACCTAATAGGTGAGAAGCATTGTAAACAGGTGCTTCGTCCAACAGAATTAAATTTTGGTCAGCTGCGCCACCACGAACAAAGAATCCAGAATTTCCTTCACCAGCTGTTTTAAAACCGGGTGT
>CAMDGP010000110.1 GCA_945897765.1 Chitinophaga pinensis | reverse complement strand
TAGACTTTGCCTTTTTCGTCCGTTACTTTCATGTCAATCAACGGTTTTGTAATTGGTTCCAAGGAGGCATTGTAGAACGAAGCATTCACAATCACATCTTCATCGATTGTAAAGCGTTTTTGAAATTCAACACGTAAACCTGCACCTTGTTGCTTGACTAATAAATAATTAAAGATTTTACTCCATAAATCTCTGAAAGCATCGTGACTACCCGTTCTAACAAAATCATTTAATTTCCAACGCCACAAACCTTCACCATAAAGTACACCTGAGCGCAAGTTATTCTGTTGCAAGAAAAACAAAAGCGGCTCTTTTTTTCGGATTTGTCCAATGCGCTGATACAACAAGATTTCAGCATTACCATTCATTTTTAAACTTCCGAATTTACTTTTCAAAGGAGGATAATAAGTTAAAGCATCAGCGACTTTATCGTCGATTTCAAACGATGAAAAGCTTGGATTAAGAAATGCTTGATTATCGTCGGTTTGATTTCCTGCAGCTGCCGCCAAACCTAGATTCAGTTTAGAAAGAACGCCGTTAGTTGTATTCGGACCGACCACAAAAAATAAAGGGATTTTTTTTCCTTGAATCGCATCTAAAGTTGATTGGTCAAAATTAACGCCTGGTTCGTGCCAAATCACCAAGTTCACTTTGTCTAAGGATTTATTCCAATCTTTCAAAAGCACACTTTCTGCCTCAATATTTTCGTTTGCGTCCAATACTTCCTTCAATGCAGCGATATCAGGATGTGGAGCACCCGCTAAAATCAAGACTTTACTTCGAGCATCAATTACTTCAATGTAAAAGGTGCGTGTGTTATTTTTCAGTGTGTATTCGTTGTCAATTGCTTCGAGCTTAACAGTGTAGGTCTGAAAACCAGGTTTGGTCGCGTTTAAAACAAAATTTGCTTGCTGAAAATCACGTTTGCCGTTTTTATATTGCACCACTTGATTGCCAACTTTTTGTCCGTTTTGAAATATTGAAACATTCACACTGCGAGCGCCGATTTTAAAAGCTTCTAAATCAACTTCAACTGGGAAATCATTCTTTAAAAAAGCAATTTCATTAACAGTTATATTTCGAATTAAATGATCTTTTTTTGGCGTCGTATCTCCAACTGCAAGTGTGAAAACTGGTGTTAAACTGATTTTCTCAGCAGCATAACTTGGATTTGCACCAACGTTATAATTTCCATCAGAAATAAAAGCAATTCCACCAATATTTCGGTTGTAATAATCAACATTTATCTTCTCAAAGCCCATTTCCAATGCAGAACTATTTTCTTTGAAAGTAGGATTTTCAGTGCCAACTTCGGTTCCAACTGTCATGGTAACGAGATCAAAACGTTCAGCATATTTTGCTTTCAATTTTGCTAAAAAATCAGTAGTGTTTTTGCGAACACTTCCGCTGTCCTTGTAATTCAAAATCGACGAAGAATTATCAACGAGTGCAATGAAAACAGGTTTTTCTTCGCGGTAATTCAAAGATTGAATAATCAGTCCGAGCAATAAAATACCTATGAGTGCTAAAGACGAAAAGCGCAAACCACGCAAAACCCATTGAAAGCTAGGTTTAACTTCCGCAAACCAACCTTTGTTTTGATAGTGAAAATAGGTAATTCCAGCTGCAACTAGTACGATTGGAATTAACCACCAAATTGAAAAATCAGAAATTAGATGCATCGCTTCAAAAATAGTTAGAATAAAGAAAAGAAGCGAAATTTAATTTGAAAGGAAATTTTAAAATATCACAAAAATGCGGGAGTAATTGAAAAGGATTAACATTTTGTTGAATTAAGGTTTATGTTGAATTATCTTTTTATCCCAAGTTTTGTTGATGTATCTTTGCGACGATGAGCATTTATAGTAGTCTGCAAAAAAAGTTAGAAGAAGGAATTTATTTGATTAAATCCAAACTAAGTCGCCGGCAGTTTATATTGTTTTCAAGCATTGTTGTTGGCGCCACATCTGCTTTTGCTGCTATTCTTTTAAAACGATTTGTTCACGTCATTTTCGAATTTGCTACACACAACCGCATTTCTAACTATAAATTCTTCTATTTGCTTTTGCCCATGATTGGGATTTTCTTAACTGTTTTCGTTATTGGAAAATTTTTAGGAGGTTCATTGAACAAAGGCTTAGCACAAATTCACTCTGCTATTGCTAAAAAGTCGAGTTTTATGCCGCGTCGAAATATGTTCGATCAATTATTGACAAGTTCACTGACGGTTGGATTTGGTGGTTCTACTGGATTAGAGGCTCCGATTGTCATCACGGGTGCAGCATTTGGTTCCAATTATTCTAAAACCTATCGATTAAATTACAGCGAGCGCACCTTATTGTTAGCTTGTGGAATTTCAGCGGGAATCGCAGCGGCTTTTAATGCACCGATCGCAGGCGTACTTTTTGCGCTTGAGGTATTATTGGTGGACATTAGTATATCAGCATTTACACCTTTAATTATCGCTTCGGCGACAGGAGCATTGATTTCGATAATCACCCTTAATGATTCTATTTTACTGAATTTTAAATCCACTCAAAACTTTAATTATTGGAATCTTCCATTTTATATTTTATTGGGTGTTTTCGCTGGTTTAGTTGCTGTTTATCACACGAGAACTTTTTTCAAAGTCGAAAATTTTCTCTCAAAACGAATCAGAAAACCAATTTGGCGAATTTTATTGGCAGGAATTGTATTAGCTGCATTAATTGCTGTTTTTCCACCATTATTCGGTGAAGGTTATCAAAGTATAAAATTGCTTGCTGAAAAACATCCCGAGGAATTATTCAACAACTCCATCATTCAATTTTTAAGTTCCAATGAATTGATTGTTTTAGGTTTTGTTGGATTATTAATTTTCTTAAAATCGATAGCTACTGCTTTAACAATCGGTGGTGGAGGAAATGGAGGGAACTTTGCTCCATCGTTATTCATTGGCGCTTATCTAGGCTTCTTCGTTTCGAGATTAGTAAACTATTTCAAACTAGCAGAATTACCCGAAAATAACTTTACGCTTGTTGGAATGGCCGGAATTTTAAGTGGTTTATATCACGCACCTTTGACTTCGATTTTCTTGATAGCTGAAATCACTGGTGGATATTCGTTGATGATTCCCTTAATGATAGTTTCTTCGATAAGTTTTGCTGTTTCTAAATACTTCGAACCCTTTTCTATGGACGCGAAAAGCCTGGCTAAAAAAGGCGAAACGTTCACTACGGATAAAGATTTCAATGTACTTACAACCATTCGAACGAACGAATTAGTTGAAAAAGATTATCCTTTGTTGTCGCCATTTTCGACGTTGAGGACGCTTGTTGAAGTTGTTTCACAGTCAAAAAGAAATATCTTTCCAGTTACCGACGAAAATGGAAATTTAATGGGTGTTGTTCTCTTGGATGATATTCGAGAAATTATGTTTAAACCAGATTCTTACGATACCATACAAATCAAAGAATTGATGCGAATGCCTTTAGCAATTATTCAAGCGGACGAAAATATGAATCACGTAATGAAATATTTTGATGAAACGGGAGCTTGGATCCTACCCGTTGTCAAAGACTATAAATTTGTTGGTTTTATCTCCAAATCAAATGTTTTCTCAGGCTACAGAGATAAATTGAAAGATCATACCATTGAGTAACGGTTTTTTTAGAATTTGGTGAAAGAAATAATCTCATAATTTTACTTTCACCTTCAAAATCTTATTACAAGCAATAGAAAATTAAACTTTTGTAAAAATATGAAATCAATTCAAAAAGCTCATTCTAAATGAGGAACCCTTTAATTTTTGATAAATTTTTTCCAAAAAAATGAGTAGTTTTGAGAAAAAAACACACACATGAGACAGTGCTTATTTACCGTTTTTCTTATAATTTCAGGTTTCATTTTTTCTCAAAGTAATTTCACGCCAGAAGGCTATTTGGGATATAAAATTGGTACACAGTTTACTCGTCAAGATAAAGTAGTAAGTTATTTCTACGAACTTCAAAAAGAGTTTTCAAAGAATTTATTAGTTTGGAAATATGGTGAAAGCTACGAAAAACGCGATTTGATTTTAGCTTATTTTGGTACAGAAGAAAACCTGAATAACATCGAAAACATTCGAAAAGCGCACTTAACAAACGATGAAACAGAGAAAGTTGCTATTGTTTGGTTAAGTTACAATGGTCACGGAAACGAAAGCTCAGGAACGGAAGCAGCGATGCAAACAGCTTTTTTATTGTTGACAAAAAACAGCGAATTTCTAAAAAATACGATTGTCATAATGGATCCGTGTTTGAATCCAGATTGAAGAGATCGCTATGTAAATTACTATAATCAATATGGAAACAAAACACCAGATGTCCATACTTTTTCTGCTGAGCACGAAGAACCTTGGCCAAGCGGACGTCCGAATCACTACTTATTTGACTTAAACAGAGATTGGGCGTGGATGACACAGGTAGAATCGCAACAACGCGTGAAACAGTATAATCAATGGTTACCCCACGTTCATGTTGATTTTCACGAACAAGGTATCAACGAACCTTATTATTTTCCACCAGCAGCTGAACCATATCACGAAGTAATTACCAATTGGCAACGCGATTTCCAGAAAGAAATTGGTAGAAATCACGCTTCTTACTTCGATAAAAATGGTTGGCTTTATTTTTCAAAAGAGATTTTCGATTTGCTATATCCAAGTTATGGCGATACGTACCCAACTTTTAATGGTTCAATTGGAATGACTTATGAACAAGGCGGAAGTGGTCGCGCTGGACTTTCAGTTTTAACGCAAGTTGGTGATACATTATCACTCTTAGATCGTGTTAGTCATCACGTCACAACAGGAATTTCTACGGTTGAGGTTGCCGCAAAAAAGAGCGATAAGTTGATTAAGGAATACCGCGATTTCTGCAAAAAGAAAAGTTACAAATACAAATCATTTGTCTTAAGTGGTAATCGTAACAAAATGGAATCACTTTTGGAATTGTTGGATAAAAACGGCATTCGTTATGAATTGGCATCTGAAAATACAGTGGTAAAAGGTTGGAATTTTAATACTGGAAAAATTGAATCCTATAAAACAATAGCAGGAGATATGCTCGTTTCAACCGATCAAGACAAAGGAACTTTGGTAAAGGTTCTTTTTGAACCACAAACAAAACTTTCTGATTCCTTAACCTATGACATAACGGCTTGGTCATTGCCTTTTGGGTTTGGTTTACAAGCATTTGCATCTGAAACAAAAATTGTTGGTAAAGCTTATGTAAAACCAGTTTTTGCCGAATTTAAAGCTTTAGAAGTTCCGTATGCTTATGTTTGTCGTTGGAATTCAATGAAATCAGCTCAAGTTTTAGCGCGACTTCAAGCTGAAAATGTAAAAGTTTATTTTTCAGAAAAAGCCTTTGCAATGGAAGGGAAAAGCTACGAGCCTGGAACTTTAATTATATTGAAAGGTGAAAATAAAACGATTGATTTAGACGCAATTGTTAGCAAAGTAGCAAGAGAACTAAAAGCTGAATTAACTGCTGTAAAATCGGGTTTTGTTGATTCAGGAAATGATTTTGGTGCTTACAGCGTGAAGCCTATTCCAAAGCAAACGATTGGTGTATTATTAGGAGATAATTATTCATCTTTGAGCTTTGGTGAAATTTGGCATTTCTTTGAACAACAATTTAATCATCCAATTCATTTGATATACGAAGATAAAATGAATGAAGCGCTTGCGAAATTAAACGTACTTTTTGTGCCTGAGGGAAGTTCTAATTTAAGTGAAAATAAAGCGCTAATTACTTGGATTGAAAACGGAGGTAAACTAATAGTTATGGGAAGCGCAGCAAGTAATTTCGCCGATAATGAAGCATTTGGTTTGAAACGCATGAACACAGAAGATTCCGTTTCAGAAAAGATATCTTTTGGAAACATGGAACGTCACCAAATAAGTTCATCTATCACGGGTGCTATTTATGCATGTTCGATTGATAATTCAAATCCTTTAGCCTTTGGTTACACCGATTATCACACGATGCGATTAACGACAGATGTTTTTCAATTAACTGATGGAACCGTTTTTCAGTTGAAAAAAGATGCTTTACCTGTGAATGGATTCGTTGGTTCAAAAGTGAAAAAAGCACAATCGGAAGCATTAACTGCTGGTGTTCACCCAATGGGAGCTGGTTCAGTTGTTTATCTAGTTGACAACCCGTTATTCAGAGGCTTCTGGGAAAATGGAAAATTAATGGTCCTGAATGCCATTTTTATGGTAAACCGCCAATAATTCACAGAATTCTACATTCTACATTTTAACTTAATATTCTCCTCTCAAAAATTTTCTCTCCGCCCAAAACGTTCCAAAAGGCACGAATGAAGCGATGAAAAGAATGAATGAATCTTTGAAGTTAAAACGTTTTTTGACGAAAAGCAAAAGCAATAAAACGCAGTATATCACGAAGAAAAGTCCGTGGAACCAGCCGGTAAATTTTATCGGTTTAAGGATTTCAAATCCGTATTTCAATATCATTGCGATGATTAACAAGAACCATGAGAATCCTTCTATTAAGGCTGCAGTTCTAAAATATTTTAAAAGGTCGTTTGTATTCATTTTTTAAGTTGTTTTTCTAAGTCAAATAATTGGTCGCGTAAACGTGCAGCTTCGATAAAGTCTAATTCTTTCGCCGCTTTTTCCATTGCTTTTTTCGTTGCTTTTAGTTGTTTTTCAATGTCTACTGGATTGCTGTATTGTGGACGATCTTCTGCTGCCAACGCTACTTCTTGTGATTGTTCGTAACGCAACGTTTTCAATGCAGATTCTCCATCGGCAACCGTTGTGGATTCCATGATTTTTTCTTTCGATTTGTTTAAAGCAGTTGGAACCAAACCGTGCGCTTTGTTGTAATCAATTTGTAATTTTCTTCGGCGCAACGTTTCGTCAATCGTTTTTTGCATCGATTTAGTCATTTTATCGGCGTACATAATCACAAAACCATTTACGTTTCTTGCTGCACGTCCAACGGTTTGCACTAACGAACGTTCGTTTCTCAAAAACCCTTCTTTGTCAGCATCGAGAATAGCAACCAAAGAAACTTCAGGTAAATCGAGTCCTTCTCGCAAAAGATTAACGCCAATCAACACATCAAAAACTCCCAAACGCAACTGACGCAAGATTTCTACGCGTTCAATCGTGTCAATCTCACT
>CAMDGP010000109.1 GCA_945897765.1 Chitinophaga pinensis | reverse complement strand
ATATCAGCATCTTCTAGTTGAAAACTGAGAGTTGAAAGTTGAGAGTTAAATTAACTTTCCGTTTTCAGTTATCAGTTTTCAACTTATTTATTTCTTTTTCGAATTGATCATTATGATCATTTTCTTTCCTTCCAATTTTGGCAATTGCTCTACCGCACCAACATCAGCCAATTCTTGAGCGAATTTTAGTAACAAGATTTCACCTCGGTCTTTAAACACGATTGTTCTACCGCGGAAGAAAACGTAAGCTTTCACTTTACTTCCTTCTTCTAAGAATTTTCGAGCGTGCGCCAATTTAAAGTTGAAATCATGGTCATCGGTATTTGGACCAAAACGAATTTCTTTTACTACAACTTTACTTTGTTTAGCTTTTAATTCCTTTTGTTTTCTCTTTTGATTATACAAAAACTTCTTATAATCCAAGATTTTACAAACTGGTGGCTTCGCATTTGGTGAAATTTCAACTAAGTCCATTTCTTGCTCAGTTGCCAAAGCTATTGCGGCAGCTACAGTCATTACTTGTGGTTCTTCACCTTCTACAACTAGACGTATTTCCGAAGCAATAATTTTGTCATTAATACGATGTTGAGCTTCTTCAACTCTCCTAACAAACGGTCTGGAATTTTTCCTCATTCAATTAATTAAATTTCAACTGCCAGTTCTTTTTCAACGGCTTCTTTTACTATTTCTATAAACGAATCTTGTGACATTGCACCTCTATCTCCTTCTCCTCTTTGCCTTACTGACACTTGATTTTGTTCAAATTCTTTCTCTCCAACAATCAACATAAAAGGTATTTTGCCAATTTCCGCATCGCGTATTTTCTTACCAATCTTTTCGTTACGATCGTCAACGAGACCGCGAATATCGGAATTATTTAGGAATTCTGAAACTTTTTCTGCGTACTCATTGTATTTCTCTGAAATTGGAAGTACAATAAATTGCTCTGTAGCTAACCATAATGGAAAATCCCCTGCGCAATGTTCTAAAAGCACAGCAACAAAACGTTCTAATGAACCAAACGGTGCTCGGTGAATCATCACAGGTCGGTGTTTTTGATTATCGGCACCAACGTACTCTAATTCAAAACGTTCCGGTAAATTATAATCTACTTGAATTGTTCCTAATTGCCATTCTCTACCCAAAGCATCTTGTACCATAAAATCCAATTTTGGACCATAGAATGCAGCCTCACCGTAAGCAACAACTGTTGGCAAATTCTTTTCTGCTGCAGCTTCGATGATTGCATTTTCAGCTTTCACCCAATTTTCTTCTGAACCAATATATTTCGCACGATTCGTTTTGTCACGCAAAGAAATTTGAGCTTTGAAATTTTGGAAATCCAATGTTTTCAAAACATATAAAACGATATCGATTACTTTTTTGAATTCGTCTTTTACTTGATCTTGTGTACAAAAAATGTGTGCGTCGTCTTGAGTAAAACCACGAACACGGGTCAAACCATGCAATTCTCCAGATTGCTCATAGCGATAAACGGTTCCAAATTCAGCAAAACGCGCTGGTAATTCTTTGTATGAACGTGGTTTCGATTTAAAAATCTCGCAGTGATGCGGACAATTCATTGGTTTTAAATAAAACTCCTCGTTTGGATCTGGCGTTTTAATTGGTTGAAATGAATCGGCTCCATATTTCTCATAATGACCTGAAGTCACATACAATTCTTTGTTACCAATGTGTGGAGTTATTACTTGTTGGTAACCCGCTTTGCGTTGTGCTTTCTTTAAGAAATTTTCTAGACGCTCTCTCAAAGCAGCTCCTTTCGGTAACCACAATGGCAATCCTTGTCCAACTTTTTGAGAAAAAGTAAACAATTCTAACTCTTTACCTAATTTTCTATGGTCTCGGCGTTTTGCTTCTTCAACTTTCTCTAAATATTCTGTCAATTCAGAATTCTTTGGAAAAGTGATTCCGTAAATACGCGTTAATTGTTTATTTTTTTCATCTCCACGCCAGTATGCACCAGCAATTGAAGTCAATTTAACTGCTTTAATAAATCCTGTGTCAGGAATGTGTGGGCCACGACATAAATCAGTGAAATTTCCTTGTGTATAGAAAGTTATTGTTCCGTCTTCTAGCTCGGATAACAATTCCAATTTATAAGGATCTTGTTTTTCTTCAAAATAGGCAATTGCCTCAACTTTAGAGATTTCTTTACGAATAAATTGATTTTTAGCTTTTGCCAATTCTTTCATTTTCGCCTCTACTTTTTCCAAATCCTTTTCGGTAATGGAATATTCCATAAAGTCGATGTCGTAATAGAATCCATTGGTAACAGGAGGTCCAATTGCCAATTTAATCCCAGGAAAATGAAATTCCAATGCTTCGGCCATCAAGTGAGCAGACGAGTGCCACATAGTTGATTTGCCTTCTGCATCGTTCCAGGTTAACAACTGTAAATTACTATCTTCAGTTATCGGTAAATTAGCGTCTTTAACCGTATCGTTAATTTTTGCCGCTAAAACGTTTCTTGCAAGACCTTCAGAGATACTTGCTGCAATTTGTAGTGCTGATGTCCCCAGTTCATACGAGCGAACGGCACCATCAGGGAAAGTGATTTGCATAAAATAAAAATTAGGTTGCAAAGATACTATTAATCAAAAATGAAAGTGAATATAATTTCAGTAATTTATCACCTAAATAGTAACTGAATGGCACCTTATTATATTATTGTCTTATTGTGCAATAAATCGATATCTGATATAGCCTTCTTGATTTGAGGAACTACTATTAAACTTAGAAATTCCAGCATATTTTAACGCTTGATCACGCATACATGAAGTTGCATTTTCACTTCGACTTTCATCAATTGTCGTTGCTATTACTTTCCCCGAGTTGTTAACAGAAATTAGCACAACAACAGTTCCTGCTGATCCATGACCACAAGTGTATCCCGGATTTCTCACAAACCAATTATTGTTTTCGTATGCAGTTCTGCCTTTTAAACTGAAGTCAACCATCACATTTCCAGCAAATTGATTTGACTTTGAAGTTTGATTAGTTGAAGTTGATTTATTGTTGACGTTTGATATTATTTTTGTTTTCTGCTCTTCTGCTTCGTTTTTTATTTTTGCTCGCTCTTTATCTCCTCCAGTTTCACTAAATAATTGGCGTTCAAAATCTTTGACCGATTGCTCTGGATTTCCACCACTAGAAGTATTTTGTGACCAGTTTTCATTTGATTTTTGGCGACTATCTGCGTTATTTCTTACTGCATTTGTCAAGTTTTGATCACTATTCAATGCATTTATTTCCACTTGTTCAGGAGTAATTTCTAATTCATCTTTTACTTCAACTGTTACCTCATCATTATTAAATGGATCAATTGGTATAAGTTCTATTGAAGATGAAATTTGAAAATAAATAAACATGAAAACATAAACAGACATGGCAACAATTATCGCGAAAAAAATACGTTCAGGACGATTGAAAAAACCTATCATTTTATTGGTTTAAGATACATTTTAGAACGTAAAAAATAGTAAGCAGTTTCATTTTCTTTGATTAAAGATAAACAATCTCCATCAAAAACTTTAATTAAATCATATTCAAGAGGAATGATCAATTCTCCTTTTTTTGAATACAAACCATATTTTGTGCCATTCGAAACGAGTAAATAATCATTTTCAAAAACTTTAACAATAGAAAATGAAATTGGAATGGTCAAACGAAACCCTTGATCCATGAAACCAAGTAAACCATTTTTTTCAACGATAAACCCGAAATAGCCAATAGTTTCAATATTGTCAAATTCATAAGGAAGAATCGAACGCCCTTTCCAATCAACGATTCCCCATTTCTGATCTTTAATCGCAGGAATGGCAACAAGTGGTCTTCCCAAAGCATCAAAAGTCGGCTTCAAATATTCTTTACCTGCAGCATCAATCAAACCATATTTGCCTTTTTTACGAAAAACACTAATTCCCTTGTAAAATAATGCAACTTCAAAAGCATTTGGAAAGTATTCCATTGGTGTTTCGAAGAGCAACTTCCCTTGGTCGTTCAAGTAAAAAATTAAAGTCCCTTGTTTTGCAATAAATTGTTTTTCAACTGCATCGAATTTTGAAAACTCATCGTAAATTGCTTCTGTTAACTTTAGGTTATTCAACGTTCTTAAACCTTTTTTACCAGCGAAACCATATTCCACTAAAGTGTCATTCAGAAAGCGAATGGATTCAAAAGCTGCTGGGATTAACCATTGACAATTTGTATTTAAAACACCAAAACCATCTTTCGTCTTTACAACCGAAATTCCTTTCTTAAACTCTTGAATTTCTTCAAAAACAGCAGCAGTTTTGGGTGAAAAATTAATATCTGAAATGAAATAATTGGAATCACTTTTTTCTTTAACTGCAATGAGACCATTACCTAAAGTAATAATATCGTTGTAGATTATTGGCACAACTTCCCTTCCTGAGCGATCAATTAACCCTACGCTGTCTCCTTTAAAAACAATTCCTCTTGCATCTACAAATTCTAAGATTTCATCAAAAACAAAATCAACTACAACTTGATTCTTTTTATTAATCAATCCATACTTATCATTTTTGGATGCAACAGCTAAGCCATCTTGAAAAACCCCTAAATGATCGTATTGAGGCGCGATTATAGTCTTCCCTTCTTTGTCAAAATAACCATAAAATCCATTTTGAACAAAAGGATAAAATGTTGCGCTTAATAGTTTAAGGTCTTCTTCAATTTCATTTACAAAAGGATAATCGGGATATTTTTCTTTAAACTCCAAGAACTTCTCTTTCGAATATTCCTTCATGAAAAGTTTATAAACCATTCTCCAAGCTTCTTCTGCATTACGATTTTTTGGGTATTTTTTCGCGAATTCATGGTAGGATGCCAACGACTTATCAGGAGTACTTAACTCAAATAGTCGATTTTGGGCATCTTCAAAATGTGGATTGATTTCACAACAATTAATGAAAGCTTCATAATCTTCAATTTTTCCTTTACGTGAAAACTCTAAATATTGAAATTCCTCAAAGTTGTACTTGGCAGTCTCTCTAAGATACGAATTTGGATATTTAGCTAAAAATTCAGCAAAAGCTACTGAAGACTTCAATTGTTCTGCGGAATTAAATGCAATAGAATCTCTTAAATGAATTGCTTTTGGAACTAAATGAGACCAATCATTTTTGGTAATAAATTCCACAAAAATTAATTCACTTGGATTTTGTAAATAATTTTTAAAAATTTCTTCACTAACTCTTTGCTTCATCGCTTGTATTGCCAATGAATCAAAATCATATTTGACTTTTAAATTTGGTCTTTGCTTTACTTTAATTAGAGAAAAACTTGTTTCAGCTTGCAGAATCAAACGGTAAGCACTATCAAGATTTCGCCAATCATTGGACAAATAAATTTTAGTTAATCCAAAAGACGCAATAGAAGTGTTTTTTTTTAGTGATTTTGTAAAATACCTTTCAGCATTGTAGAAATTTTTTTTGTTTAATTCCTCAAAACCCTTTTTGATTTTATTTCCAAAGACAGAATTTGACAGGGTGATTAAAAGTATAATCGCAAGAAAACGAGTCATTTGTAGATTGAAATTAAATCAAAGTGATAAAAGATTTTCTTTCAGAACTTGTGGTAATTCACATACTGGAATCGGTTCCATTTTGTGTTTGTTTGCTTGGTGATAGGATCGGTAAATTTTTAATACTTCTTTTTGTCTTACATTTACTAGGGATTCATCGCCATTAAATTCCATAGCCCATTCCAATTCTGGATAAGTAGCACCGATTTGATCTTCATCGCTTCTGCCATCAGGCCAAAGTCCATCAGTAGGTTTTGCAATTAAAATATCGTCAATAACATCAACAGCTTTAGCAACTTTGAAAACCTGCGTTTTAGTTAAATCTGCAATTGGACTTAAATCAACACCACCATCGCCATACTTGGTGTAAAATCCGATTCCAAAGTCTTCAATTTTATTTCCAGTTCCAGCCACTAAACATCCGTTTACTTGAGCGATTGCGTACAAGGTTGTCATTCGAATGCGGGCACGTGAATTTGCCATCGCTAATAAATAATCAGCTGTTTCAAAAGGCATTTTATCGCTGAAACTTTGAAAAACGGAAGTTAAATCAATCTCAACTGCCTCCACATTTTCAAATCGACTTTTTAAATTTTCAATATGTTTTTGAGCTCTCTGATATTCGGTAGAAGTTTGTAAAATCGGCATATTTACCAAAACTACTTTTCTTCCAGTTAAAGCACACAAAGTTGAAGTCAATGCTGAATCAACGCCTCCAGAAATTCCAATTACAAAACCTTCGGTGTTTGATTTTTTTGAATAGGAATTTAACCAATCTACAATATACTTTGCAATTGAATTCAACTTAGAATAAGATAGAGATTTTAAGCATTAATTGGTTTAAGTTTGCTTTATTGGAGAAATATGTTCTATTCCAGATAAGTGGATTAACATTGTCGCTAGTGAATAAAGTCTTGTTTTCTTCTTTACGGTCTAGATACATTGGTGTGATTCCATAAAAATATCCAATTTCTGCAACTAAACAGGTTGAGCCAACGAAGTTCCATTCAGCACCAGCTGACATTCCAACAGAACCGTTGTAAAAAAACATTTCACCAGATGCCTTCATGTTTTCATTGTCTGATGCTTCTCCTAAAGGATTTGCAACTGAAAAATCAGTTCCTGAATCGTTAATTTTTTGTGACACTAAGAAGCTATTCCTAACTCCAAATTTTCCGAAATACCTAAAATCACCAATATAGTCAGTTCTAAATAAAAACATAAGTGGAACGGTTACAAAAACTGGTTTTTGAGTTCTTTCCGAGATTTGGAAAATTCCAGCTTGAGAACCTGCATCGTCTTTTGATAAAATTTCTGTATCGTTATAGCTGTAATAAGTTGGAGCAGAAGGTTTGTATTTTAAAGATCCGAAATCAAATTCAACTCCAGTAGCAATACCTAAATTTTTAGAATTTTTAAATGTAGTATGTAAATTAATTCCGATACTCATATTTGAACCAATTCCATTTGATTGCATTTTAGAAGTTCCCATTTTAACCATGTTTAATCCAAAGTTCCCAGTTAACCCAGCTTGAACTCTTTTGTCAGCCGCCGTTTGACCGAAAGTTAATCCTGATGCTAAAATGAAAGCTCCAAGGAATTTAATTTTGTTAGTGAATATACTTTTCATAAGATTTGGTTTAAATGTTTAATTTTGAAACAAAAATAAAGAATTATCTTTTAAATGCGTTTTTTAATATTA
>CAMDGP010000108.1 GCA_945897765.1 Chitinophaga pinensis | reverse complement strand
ACAACGGTGTATTCAAGTACGTCACCAGGGTTGACATTGCCACCATTAATATCGCGGATGCGAACATCGGCGCGAAGGTCAGGCTCGAAAATGTCAATGGCAGAGGTAATTACTCGAGGCAAAATAGCATCTTGCGAGGTTACTACCCTTACTGTGGCATTAGAAACATTATTAGAAATGTAATCCAAATTGGTGTTATTTGGAAAAAAAATTCCAGAATCAAAACCGAGATTATTATTGTAACTTGGATTTCTGAAAGGTGTGTAAGCTCCATTGTAAGTACATGTGCTATTGAAAAAATCACTTGAACTTCTCATTACATCAGGAACATCTTGAAAAGTACCGTTTCCATTAAATTGTAATCTGTCTCCCTGAATATTTCGATCTCCTTCGTAAGCAACGATTCCCAATTCAAAACTGACAGGACCTAATAACGGAGTAGTAAAGCCAGAGATTGGTAAATCCACACTATTCCCATTACTAACATAAGCCATTCCATCAAAAACAGTTAGATTTCGCATTGTTTGAAACACATTTTTGTAAACAACAACCAAAGACCACGCTCCAAATAAATTATTTACACCCGTTTCTGAAACAATGTTACCGACAGTGTAGCGTGCACGAGCTCCACCAACCTGAATAATACTTGTTACATTTTTATAACAAAAATATCCTGGCATTTGAAAGTTTGGATTTGAGGGAATATTAGGAACATCAAGTGTCTGATCAGCTACTAACGTTTGATAAGAACCCGAATTTCTTCTAATTCTAACTTGATTTCTAGAGTTATAATTCGTTGTGCTTTCGGAAACACGAGCACTCCAATATAAACCTGCCCATAAAATTTCACTACAATTTGCTAAGTTTAAACTATCACTTGATGAATTATAAGTACTTGAGACACCGTCAACATCGATGAAATCCATAACAATTCCGCCGTCTTGATTGTGATTTCCACCAGGGGGAACTTGCTGCTGAAAAGTCCCGCAATTCGAACTACTACTGTTACAAGTTAGTGATACATTCGACAAAATTACTATACCGCCTTTTTGGTTAGTTTGAAAACGAATATTAAAAGGTGAAACAACTTGGGAAAATAAAGTATTGCTAAAGAACAAGTAAAGAATAAAAATCTTAACGTTAATTGAAATTGAATTTACTACTTTATAATTTATTATCATACTCTATTGCGAAAGTAAACGTTTACAAAGAATTTAAGTTGCTAAAAATGTTAAAATTTAACAAAGCAAAATTCATAAGATTTCTAAAAAAAAAGTATTATTATTTATTAACGAAAACAATTGGAGCTGTAAATCAGAGTAAAATATTAGAAATCAATTTTATTCAAACTAACAAACAACAAATAAAAACAAATTCTAAAAGCACCATTCTTCAATCAATACAATTATTTAAATTATTGATTTTAAATATATTACAATAGTATTTAACTCTTTTCTGTGAATTTTACAACTAATGCTAAAAATTCAAAAAGTAAATTCTTTTGCTTTGACTGAACTTTGTTGAATGTAAACAACAAAATGGCTTAGTAAAATGGAGTACGGCCTCAGAATCTGATAATGACTATTTCACGATTGAAAAAAGTAACGACTTAGAAAATTGGCAAGAGATTGCAACGATAAATGGTGCCGGAAATTCAACAAGTTTAATCCATTACATGTTTGAAATTGAAAATCTGCTAAAGGAAAAATCAGGCTATTATCGACTTAAGCAAACCGATTTTAATGGTCAATTTTCTTATTCAGACAACCAGTTTTTTGAGTTTTGTTCGGGTTATAAAATTAATTTGATTGTATTCCCCAACCCAGTAAACAACAAACTTCAATTTAAATATGATGAAAACCTAGAAGAACTTATTTCAATTATAATCTATCCAATAACTGGTGGCGAAGGAATATTGATTGAAAAAAGTGATAATGAAATTGATGTTAGAGAAATGGACCCAGGGGTTTATTTTGTCAATTTCAAATTCAAAAAGAATTCAATTATTAAAAGAATTATCATTTCAAAATAAGAAGCGATTATCTTTGAACTATGAACCAAAATGAGCTCAAAGAATTTCTAGATTTTAAGGTTGAACAATACGAAAATTCAGCTTTTATTTCCTCGGATCCAATTCAAATTCCACATCTTTTTACACGAAAAGAAGATATTGAAATTATGGGGTTTTTATTGGCAACTATCGCATGGGGAAATCGCAAAAGTATCATTACTAACGGTAAAAAGTTAGTTGAAATTATGGAAAATGAACCATTTGAATTCATTAAAAACTACTCTAATACTAAAGAATTAAAATTTGTTCACAGAACTTTCAATGCTGAAGATTTAGATTTCTTTTTCAAAAGTTTGCGTTCTATTTACGAAAATGGAGGTTTAGAAAAATCTTTTTCTGCTAATAAAGAACTTGAAGGATTAAAAGGTAGAATTCACAATTTTAGAACCGTATTTTTAGCTACGGAACATCAATCACGCTCTGAAAAACACATCTCAAATCCATTGGCAAATTCAGCTTGCAAACGCCTCGTTATGTTTTTAAGATGGATGGTTCGCGATTCGAAAAAAGGTGTAGATTTTGGAATTTGGAAATCTATTTCTCCTTCAGAATTATATATTCCTTTAGATGTTCACACTGGAAAAATTGCTCGAAAATTAGGTTTACTCTCCAGAACTCAAAATGATTGGACAACGAATGAAGAATTAATTTCAAAACTTAGAGAATTTGACTCAACAGATCCTGCGAAGTATGATTTCGCTTTGTTTGGTTTAGGTGCTTTTGAACAATTTTAATTTGTTTAAAACAAAAAAACACCCGCCATTTGACGAGTGTTTTCAGTAATTTAAATAGTTTGAAAATTAAGCTTTTCCGCCTCTTTTTCTATCTGATTCTTTTAATAATATTTTACGAATACGTAAGTTTTGAGGTGTAACTTCTACATACTCATCACCTTGGATGTATTCTAAACATTCTTCCAAACTAAAGATTTTTGGTGGTGCCAAACGTACTTTTTCATCTGCTCCAGACGAACGCATATTCGACATTTTCTTCGTTTTTGTAACGTTTACAATCATGTCACCTGCACGAGAATTTTCTCCAATTACCTGACCTTCGTATATGTTTTCACTTGGTGAGATGAAGAATTTTCCTCGCTCTTGTAGGTTGTTCAATGAGAACGGAATCGAAACTCCTTGCTCCATTGAAATCAACGAACCATTTTGTCTTCCAGGAATTTCTCCTTTGTATGGTTGGTATTCCAAGAAACGGTGATTCATTATCGCTTCACCTGCAGTTTGTGTCAATAAATAGTTACGTAAACCGATGATTCCACGAGAAGGAATTTCAAAAGTGATGATCATACGCTCGCCTTTCGGAACCATATTTTTCATTTCACCTTTTCTTTTCGTAACTGCTTCAACCGCTGTTCCACTGTGCTCTTCTGGTAAATCGATTGTCAATTCTTCAATTGGCTCACATTTTACACCGTCAACTTCTTTAATGATAACTTGCGGTTGACCAACTTGCATTTCGTAACCTTCACGACGCATTGTTTCAATCAAAACCGATAAATGCAATACACCACGTCCGAAAACCATCCATTTGTCAGCTTTGTCCGTATCTTGAACACGTAACGCTAAGTTTTTCTCTAACTCTTTGTTCAAACGGTCAGAAATGTGACGAGAAGTAACAAATTTTCCTTCTTTACCGAAGAATGGTGAATCGTTGATAGAAAACAACATACTCATTGTAGGCTCGTCCATTTTGATTGTTGCCATCGGTTCAGGATTTTCAAAATCACAAATCGAGTCACCAATTTCAAAACCTTCAATTCCTGTGATTGCACAAATATCTCCCGGTTGAACTGTATCAACTTTTCTTCTTTCAATTCCTTCGAAAACAAAAACTTCTTTGATTTTATGTTTTTGAAGTGTACCGTCAGATTTAGAAACCATAACCTGCTGATTTTCCTTGATTACTCCACGTGTCAAACGACCGATTGCGATACGTCCAACATAAGATGAATAATCCAAAGATGTAATCAATAATTGTGTATTTCCTTCAGGAATAGTAATTGGTGGGAAATATTCCAAAATTTTGTCTAACAATGCTGTAATGTCTGTTTTTGGAGTTTTCCAATCTTCAGCCATCCAACCATTTTTAGCAGAACCATAAATTGTTGGGAATTCCAATTGTTCTTCGTTTGCGTCCAATTCGAACATCAAATCGAATACTTTTTCATGAACTTCTTCAGGTGTACAGTTTTCCTTGTCCACTTTGTTAATTACCAAAAGTGGTTTCAAACCTAAAGCCAACGCTTTTCCAAGTACGAAACGTGTTTGTGGCATTGGACCTTCGAAAGCATCCACCAACAAACAAACACCATCTGCCATGTTCAACACACGTTCAACCTCACCACCAAAGTCAGCGTGACCTGGAGTGTCAATGATATTGATTTTTGTACCCTTATATAATACTGAAACGTTTTTAGAAACGATTGTGATTCCTCTCTCACGCTCTAAATCGTTGTTATCCATTATTAAATCACCAGTCAAACGTTCTCTTTCATTTTCAACGTTTCCAGCGTCTATCATTTTATCTACCAACGTAGTCTTACCGTGGTCAACGTGGGCGATAATTGCGATGTTTCTTATTTCCATTGTTTACTTTATTCTATTTTTTTTACTTGATATTATGAGGGAATGATTTTATGAGAGAATGAGAACCGAAGTGAGATTTCGTTTCCTCCCTTGAGGGAGGATTAAGGAGGGTGACATTAAATCATTCCGTCACCTCCCTTTGTCTCCGTCAGCTGACGGAAGGGAAACCGATTCACTTTTAATTTTCAATTCTACATTCTAAATTCTCAATATTTCTTTCTCCCACCATAGCTTCCACCACCGTCTGATTTACGATCGTCTCCACCAGTACTTTTTCTAGTTCTGTCAACGCTTGGTTTGTCAGATCCTCCACGTTTGAAGTCACCTCCACCTTTAAATTCGCCACCGCTTTTGAAATCTCCACCACTTTTTCTTGGTGAAAATCCGCCACTTCTGCCACCTCCACCAGAATAACCACCGCCGCTTCCGCCACCGTAGGTTTTTGGTTTAGAGTCTCCTCCGAAACGTCCACGACCTCTTGATGCATCACCACCTCTGTCGCTTCTTCCGCCACCGCCACTAAAACCAGTGTCTTTTTTCTGAGTGATTTCGATTTTAACTTGGTGACCTTCAAAGTCAGTTCCGTTTACGTTTTGAATGATTTTCTCTGCGTGATCTTGATCAGCTTCAAAGAATGAGAACGAAGGCATTAAGTCAATACGACCAACTGCACCTGAATTCAAACCGGTTGCATCACAAACGATACGTAACAAAGCACCTGGATTCAATCCGTCTCTTTTACCTAAGTTCACGAAGAAACGAGTTTTTCCTTCTTCTTGTCCACGATCTCTTCTCAAAGGACGCTCAGAACGGTCATCACTTCCTCTTCCTCCAGAAACATTCAAATCACCTGCACGTTGATAGTACTCAATGAAACGATTGAATTCTGTAGAAACGAAACGTTTGATAACTTCTTCTTTAGAAAGTTCTTCGAAAGCAGCCAAAATTTGCGGCATAAATTTCTCGATGTCTTTCTCACGAACTTCAGTAGCGATTGTTTTGTTGATCAATTTCATCAATTGAATTTCACAAATTTCTTCAGCTTCTGGAATAGCTCCAACTGTGAATGTTGTGCGCATCTGACGTTCAATCGCTTTGATTTTCATCATCTCACGCGTATTAATCAACACTAAAGATTCTCCTTTTCTACCTGCACGTGCCGTTCTACCGCTTCTATGTGTGTAGTTTTCGATATCGTCAGGAAGATTGTAATTGATTACGTGTGTAATATTTTCGATATCCAAACCTCTCGCTGCAACGTCTGTTGCTACAAGGATTTGTAATTCTTTACTTCTAAAACGATCCATTACACGGTCGCGCATTGCTTGCGTCAAATCACCATGTAAAGGTTCTGCATTATAACCATCGCGACTTAATTTTTCAGCAACAGTAGCTGTTTCGTTACGCGTACGACAGAAAATTAAACCGTAAATATTTGGATTAAAATCGATTAAGCGTTTTACAGCTTCATAACGATCTTTCTCTTTTACTTGGTAGTAAATGTGATCAATATTTTCGTTGCTTTGATTTTTGTGACCGATAGAAACCTCTAAAGGATCATGCATATACGTTTTCGCAATGCGAGCAACTTCCGATGGCATTGTAGCCGAGAACAACCAAACGTTCTTTTCAATTGGGGTAGTTTCTAAGATTCCGTCAATGTCTTCTTTGAAACCCATGTTCAACATTTCGTCCGCCTCGTCTAAAATAACGTAACGTACTTGTGAAAGTTGAACCACTTTACGATTGATTAAATCCATCAAACGTCCTGGTGTCGCAACGATAATAGATACTCCTTTTTTAACATCTGTAATTTGTTTACGAATGTCAGTTCCGCCATAAACTGGAACGATGCTGCAGTCAACATATTTGGAGAAAACCTCTAAATCTTTGGTGATTTGCAAACACAACTCTCTTGTCGGGCAGATAATTAAACCCTGTGGGAGTCTAGCTTTTGTATCGATGTTATTGATTAGTGGCAAGCCAAATGCTGCCGTTTTCCCTGTACCTGTCTGCGCTAAGCCGACAAAGTCGCAATCTTCCTGTAATAGGTAAGGAATTGCTTTTTCTTGGATTGGAGTTGGTGCTGTAAAACCCAATTCTGTTAACGACTTCAGCACCTCACTCTTCAATCCGAGCTCTTCAAATGTCATTTTGTATTTTTAAAATTGGGTGCAAAGGTACGCATATTTTAAAGAAAAATTCTATACTCTCATTTATTAATGATTAATTAACTTTAATTGAGGAAGTTAAATGGATTTTGGATTCGTCGCTGCGAATTAATTCTTAATTTTTAATTGGGGATTTTTGTTCGAAGATAATTTTGGTGAATTTTAATTCGAAGAAGGATTTTTGATGCTTGATGCTTGATTTTTAATTGGGTTTTTAACTCGAAGATAATATTGGTAAATCTTAAATCGAAGTGAGATTAGGTTTCCTCCTTCGAAGGAGGACGGAAGGTGGATGACAATTAGTTTCTTAATTCAAAAAAAGGATTTTGATGTATTATGCTTGATTTTTGATTAGGTATTATACTCGCAGAATTAAAATGGCGAATCTTAACTCGAAGTGAGGATTTGTAATTTTTGATGCTTGATTTTTAATCAAGCATTTTTATTTTCTGTTCCAAGAAAAAAGTAAACTATAAATCGTAGT
>CAMDGP010000107.1 GCA_945897765.1 Chitinophaga pinensis | reverse complement strand
GACTTGAGATTACCGCCATTACAAAACGAACAAATCCAAACCCTCAAGGTATTGAGTTCTGCAAGTTGTCAAAATGCTTCTGAATCAAAAGAATTATTAAAGGAAAAGGTGAGTAAAAAAATGATTGTGGAAATATGGAGCGATGTGATGTGTCCATTTTGTTACATTGGCAAACGTCAATTTGAATTGGCACTTTCGAAGTTTGAGCACAAAAATGAAGTCGAAGTTGTTTGGCGCAGTTTTGAGTTAAATCCAAGTGTAAAAACAGATACAACGCTTTCAGTTGTTCAGTATTTATCCACGAATAAAGGAATTCCATTGGAAGAAGCTCAGTCGATGGCAGATTATGCAACGAACATGGCACGTGGTGTAAATTTGGAATATCACTTTGAAAAAGCAGTGGTTGCTAATTCTTTCAAGGCGCATCAGTTTTTGCATTTCGCAAAAGAATACGACAAGCAGTCAGAAGTGGAGGAAGCATTGTTTAAAGCCTATTTCACCGACGGAAAAAATACCGATGACACTGAAGTTTTATTGAAAATTGCAAGTGAAGTAGGTATCAATAAAGAGAAATTAGAAACTGCATTAGCGAATGGAACTTTTTCAAAAGATGTGAAAGCAGATGAACTAAAAGCCCAACAATTAGGAATCAATGGCGTTCCGTTTTTCTATATGAATGAATCCATTCAACTTTCTGGCGCACAAGATGCTAAAGAATTCTTGAAAGCTTTGAATAAAACGTATGCAGCTTGGAAGAAATGAGGATTATTTGATTTTCAATCAGTATTAATTAAAATCGAATATCCCTCACCCCAACAACGCCATCGAATCTTTCTTCGCCAATGATTTACGAGCGTTTTCATCAACTTTGATGAGGTCTTCGACAAGTTCTTTTTTGCCCGCTTGCAGTTGAAGGATTTTGTCTTCGATGGTGTCAGGACAAATCAAGCGTATCGCCATTACGTTTTTCTTTTGGCCAATACGGTAACAACGGTCAATGGCTTGGTTTTCCACCGCTGGATTCCACCAGGGATCAACGATGAACACGTAATCGGCCTCGGTTAAATTCAAACCGGTCCCTCCAGCTTTTAAACTAATTAAAAACACACGTTTTTCTGCGTTTTCTTGAAACGATTGCACACGCGCCGAACGGTCTTTCGTTTGTCCAGTCAAGTATTCGTAAGTAATTTCTTTCTCGTCCAAACGTTTGCGAATGAGTTCCAACATGCTGACAAATTGCGAGAATACCAAGATTTTGTGTTCGCCCACTTTATCTTCGATTTGTGCTAATAACTCATCTAATTTGCTGGATTCGTTGCCGTAAAAAGCTTCGTCGTTCAGCAATTCAGGAGAATTACAAATCTGTCGCAACTTCGTTAAACCTTGCAAAATGTGCATATTTTTGTTGGTCAACTCGTCGTTTTTGTCTGCTTTTTCCAAAAATAACTTGAACTCGTTGCGGTATGTTTCGTAAATGCGGCGTTGATTTTCTCCCATCGGGCAGTGAATTACGATTTCGGTTTTGTCAGGAAGCTCGCTTGCCACTTGTTTTTTCGTTCTACGCAACAAAAACGGACTCAATTTTTGCTGTAATTCTTTCGCGCGTTTGCTGTCCTTGAATTTATCAATTGGAATGGCGTAATTGTCTTTGAAGTGCGTTTGATTTCCCAACAAGGCTTGATTCGCAAAGGAAAATTGAGCGTAAATATCAAAAGTATTGTTCTCGATGGGAGTTCCTGTCAACACGATTTTATTGCGCGATTGCAACAAACGAACTGCTTTATAACGCTTCGATTCTGGGTTTTTAATGGCTTGAGATTCGTCTAAGAAAATGTAATCGAAGTCGATTTTTTTCAAAAACGTTATGTCGCTCAACATCGTTCCGTAAGTGGTAATGATGATGTCGTAAGTGTCAATTTTTTCGTGGTCTTTTTCGCGGTTCAAGCCGTAAATGACGTGATATTTTAAGCTTGGAGCAAATTTATCTAATTCTGCTTGCCAGTTGAAAATCAAAGAAGTAGGCAATACAATTAAATGCGTTCGTTTGCCATTTTTCTCTTTTAAAGACAAAATAAACGAAATGATTTGAATCGTTTTCCCCAATCCCATATCATCAGCCAAACAACCGCCAAAATTGAATTCATCGAGAAAATGCAACCAATTCAAGCCGTGTTTTTGGTAGTCGCGGAGTTTTGCTTTCAATTTCTTTGGAACGGCAACTGCATCAATGTTGTTAAATTGGTCAAATTTCGTTTTGAAAAGCGTCAATTCTTCCTTCACTTCATAAGGCAACACTTCGTCTTCAAACAAGGAATCAATCACTGTAAAATTGGCTTTTGAACTTCGAATTGCATTGTCGTTAATTTCTCCTGAACGGAAGAATTTGGCGTATTTTTCCAACCATTCGTCGGGTACCATTCCCAATTTTCCGTCACCAAGTTTAACGAATTTTGCTTGGTTGTAAACGGCTTTTTGAATGTCGCGCAATTTCACTTTTTCAGAACCAAACTTAATGTCTACCAAGGTGTCGAACCAATTGATACCACTTGAAATAGAAACCGAAGTCGAAATTTTATGCGGACTGTAATTGTTGTTTTTGAGTTCATTAAATCCAAGAATTTCAACTCCTTCTTTGCGCCAAGCTTCAAAAGCATCTAGAAACCAGCCGTCTTCCAAAAAGCGCTGTTTGTGCAAATAGAAAAATTCAAATTCTGTTTCTTGTTCTTCGAAATGCGGATGGGTGCTTTTTATCAATTCAATAAATCGAGCTTCTAAAGCGGAATCACGGCTCACTTCAAATTGTAAACCTTTGGAATCGAGCGCATACAATCGCATTTTACTGCGTGCAGGAATTTCTCGTTCGGCATATTTTATAACAGGAGTAATCGTCACAAAATCTTCGCTGTCTTTCAAATAGACGATTTTTTTCAATTCCTGATCGAAGCCACTTTCGACCAATTGTTCTTTGGTTGCCGCTTTTAAATAAGTGTATTGAATCTCGACTTTGCCTTCCAAACCGTCCAAGATCTTCGTTCTGAAAGCTGAAAATTGCGATTCGTGAATCATCAACTTATTTCCCTTTGCTTTGAAAAACTTCAATAGAACTAAGACTTTCGAGTTCAAAATGGGAATCAATTCGCTGTTTTTTTCAAGGAAGAACTCGTATTTCAACTTGAATCCCGAAAATGCAGTCGCGTTGTTGTCCATTACGATGTAAGGAGAAACGTCATAAAAAGCATCTTTTTGAGAAACTTTCAACAACAAACTCACTTCTTTATTTTTGAAGGTAACAGGCACAATTGATTTCGAAGTGATGTTGTCTGAAATGCGTGGATTGTGCTGATAAATCGGATAATTTCTTGGGTTTTTCACCACTGCTTTCAACGCCTCAGTAATTTGTTCGGGCGTTAATTTATAGCTGTAATAATCGTTTTTTTCTTCGAAGGAAGTTAAGCTAGAAAAGAATTTAATTTCTTCTCCAATTTCGGTTTCAAGTAATAATAGTTTGGCATCGACTTTTGAAACTGGATTCTTTATTTTTCCATCTTTCGTTAGTTTAGCTGTTTGTAATGCAATAAAGAAGTACTCGTTATATGCTTGTTTTCCAACGACTAAGAAAACTTGTTCGTCGGGTAGGGAAGAGGTGGTTCTTAATTCTTTTGGTTGAAAAACTGTTTGTGGAATGAGTGCTTCTAATTTTTCGAGTTCACTTGCATTTATCGCTTGTAATCCTTTGATTTTCGGAATGATTTTTAGTTTTGAATCTACAAATGACACGTCGAAATAATGTTCTAAATCGGGTTCATTTTCCATTCCATAGCGCTTCGCAAATTCTTTGAGCTGATTAGATTTGAAATTGGAGTCAAAATAAATGCGAACACCATCATCATTTTTGAGAATATTGAGCGCATATTCTTGATGTGTACACATTTTGCGTTTTTCTGCTTTACAATTACAAGAAAGTGTCAGCAATGCATCCTGCAGATGTATTTTAATCCGTTGGCGTTGGTAGAACGTAATCATAACGCTCATTTGCACAAAGTTTTCTTCGATGTGTTCAATGTCGAAATAGCGAAAGAAATCGGTTTGAATGCCGCTCGAATGTTGCAAGATAAAACGATCATTTAGTTGGTCAAAGCTAAAATCTCGGATCGAATAATCAGTAGGATGCGCTTTTTCTATTGGTTTTGGTAAATCAGTTCCAAAGAGATTCGATTTTTCAAGTGTTTCAAGTTCATAAATTACTTCGTTTAAAGTTGCCACAGTATGTTTACAAACACCAGCAAAATTATAGGGGCAAGAGCATTTTGTTTTTTTAACTGCGTCGCCTTTGAATTCTATTGTTAACGAATAAACCTCAGTTCCGTAGGCGGAGGCTGTGATTTTATCGTCCTCGATTTGAAGGTTCGAAATGTCAACTTCAGTAGCACGTTGACGTGTTTGAGCAGTGGAATAATTTTTTATGAAGGACTTTAACTCAGCGACTTTCGACATGGATTTAAAAAATGTAAAGATAAGGAAGATATGTCGCAAATTTAGAGGTAGAAAAAAAGGAATTGCCACGTATTCACGGATCAATTCTTTTTTAATCTGTGCATCTGTGGCAAAAAAGAATCAGAGTAATTCTTAGTTTTTTAAAAAACTAAAAATCCTGACACAAACTTCTTCTAATTTTTCAGGTAAAGTATCTTTATTCCAAGGATGTGTTGCACCAAAAACGTGGTCAGTTGTCGGGATGGTGATGAGTTGCGTTTTTAGCCAATTTGCGATTTGTTCTCCTTCTGAAATTGGAACGCTAGTGTCTTGGTCGCCATGAATGACTAGTACAGGAAAAGTAATTGATTCACAGGCTTTGCGTATGTTTAAGCGTTCTTCATTGGCTTTGAAATCTTCATAAAGTGAATAGTAATTTGGAAGATTTTGCTTCGTTCGCGAATTGGCAACATAACGCACATTTGTATTTTTCCATTCTTTCAATTCATCAGCAGTTGGAAAACGAGAGCCTATATCGCAAATAGCTGCAAGTGTAACTGTTCGTTTAATTCGTTTGTCTTCGTTACTTGCTAACAATACAATTCCGCCTCCGCGCGAATGACCTAGTAAATTGACTTTGTAAGGATTTTCGATTTTCGTTTCCAACCAATCCAACACTGAGATTAAATCGTTCAACTCTTTCGAATAAGTATTTTCTCCAAAAGCTTGTTCGTCAGGGAAATCAATACCATTTTCAATAGTTCCTCCGTTGTGAGTGGCATTATATTTACAGAAACCAAATCCTTTTTGCGTGAAATAATCTTGCATCAAATTCCAAGCACCCCAATCTTTGAAACCCATGAAACCATGAACAAAAACGATTAATTCACCATTAAAATTTTTGGGAATAATTAAGTCGATTAAACTTTGACGGTTGTTCGAGCCAGTGTAATACACAATATTTTAAAGTTAAAAGTGAAGAGATAAGAGTGAAGTCGCGACAGCTATCAGGATAAAAGTTAATGGATGAAAGTTTTTAAATCGAGTTGGTTAGAATAAAAACAATGGATTGATTTAGTTTAACTTTTCACTTTTAGTTTTTCACTTTTCACTTTTGTATCGTAATCAAAACTTTTTCGCTTATAAGGAAACACGTTCATTAATTCGCCAGAGTAGTAGAATTCAAAAGCGACAGAACCAAACGTATATTCTGTTTCATGAATTTTGTAATTTGAACCTCCAACGCCCGGATTTTTCTTTGGTTTAGACTTCTGATATCCTAGATTAAATAATGAAGCTAAAATTTCTGGTCTTTCGTCTAACGGATGTCCAGCGCGTTCCCATTGCATTTTGATTTGTTTCAAGAAACAAGCAGTGTACAAATAAGAATAATAGTGATTTTTAAATTGCACCAAACGTCGTAAGCGCACACTCATTGTATCATTGATATTATTTGTGTAACTATTTGTAGAATCGTAATCCAACAAATGTTCATATTCTTCACCCATGAAATAAGGGCTCGATTTGTCTTTCATGAAATTCTCTATTTTCATGGCAGTACTTTCTTTGATTCCTGTAACTCCGTATGACAAACGATTTTCTAGCACCAACACTTTCATTGGGCCAATGTAACGTTTGTAAGACTCGCGACTAGAATTAAATAGACGAATTTGTTCTCCAACCAGACACGCAACAATCAAACGTGGCTCAACACCTGTGACTTTTGCAGCAGAATCAATGTAATATTTATCTTTTGCAACAGCAATTTTGAAGTCTTGCCATTCCGCTATATTCATCCATTCAAAAGCAGAAAATCCATTGGTTTTTTTCTTTCGACGCATTTCTGCTCGCATTTTCAAAACAGCTTTTTTATAGGGTTTGTTTTTCATTAATCGTAAATCAACCGCATCCAACATGCGAAGTGCCAATTTTTCATTTTTATTTTTCAATAAAACAGTCAAGATATACTCTGCATTAACTGGATAGTACTCTTGTAAAACTAATATTCTACTCATTGCTTCTTGTCGGTGACGCACCATTGAAGCGCTATCTACCTTAAAGCCTTGGTTGTATTTATTGTGCATTTCCTGAAAATAGCGATTGTTTTCATCCAATCTTCCGGCTTCATTCGTCCATTGAAAAGTTACAGCGAAGTAGGTAGCGGTTAAAATAAAACCATAAATGGCAAAACCATAAAGGAAAACCGTAAATGGAATTTTAATCCATTTATTATTAAAAAATTTGCGCATTTAAAAAATTTGGTGCAAAAATAAATATTTTTTGAAAATGAAGCGTGAAAAACTAAAAATGAAATTGATTTGTTCAGTTTATGAAAAATCTAGATTTAAAGTAGTTTATCGTCAAAGGCAGCATGGGTGATAATCTATTTTATAATTTTATTAATCACAGCGATTAATTAATGCCGACAAAACTTGGAATATATTATTTTCTATTCCGCATAATATTTCACAATAAAAAAAGCGATTCATCAATTGAAGAATCGCTTTAAAATTATTCTATTGAATTTTACAGCTTGTATGAAAGCCCAAAAGACAGCAATGGACCTCCAATTCCTATTTCACCAACTATACCAAGGTAATAATTAAAGTAATAACGATAACCATAGCAAACGCGCATTGAAAAAGGAATTAAAATAGCATCTTCGCCTTTCAATTTTCTGTCTAAAACTCCATTTTTGTAGTCCTTAACCCAACGATTGTTTGACCCAAAACCCAAGCCAATATATGAATCAGCGTTAGGTTGTGAAATTGGTATATGGAAATTCATTCTAACTTGTAATCTTAATCTAGTTTGAATTCTTTGCCCTTCATAAGAAAGATATTGCCAACCAACATTT
>CAMDGP010000106.1 GCA_945897765.1 Chitinophaga pinensis | reverse complement strand
GTTGATGTTGAAAATTTAGAAGCGCAAACAAATTACTATTATCGATTTATTTCGCAGGAAGGTGAGTTTTCGGATGTTGGTCACGCAAAAACAGCACCAATTTCAGATTATGATCACAGTCGTTTGGCGATTATGTCATGCAGTAGTATATACTCTGGATTTTTCAACGCTTACCAACGAATTGCAGAGCGAAAAGATTTAGATTTAATCATTCATGTTGGTGATTACATCTATGATTTTGTTGACGCTGATGAACAAGTTAGAGTTCCTGAACCATTTCCAATTGATCCAATAACCTTGGAAGAATGGAGAGAGAGACATCGTTATTACTTAATGGATCCAAATTTAAGGGCCGCTCGAAAAGCACATCCATGGATTGTTTTATGGGATAATCACGACGTTGATGGACAAGCAGGACATGAGTTTGCACCCATTCAAGCTTTTATGGAATATGTTCCAGTTAGATTGCCAAATCCAAACGATTCAACTTTGATTTATAGAAAAATTGCTTATGGTTCCTTGATGGATATTTTTGTAACAGATGTTTTAATCTACAAAAGTCAAGACACTTTAAGTGATGGAACACTTAGCATGATTGGGAACACGCAATATGATTGGCTTACCCAAAATTTAGCTTCTTCCACTGCTAAATGGAAGTTACTTCCAATGCAAAATTTGATGGCTGGATGGAGTGTTCAAAATGTACCTTCTTTTGTTGGTATTGGACAAAATGGTGTGCTTGACCCAACAAACTGGGACGGATATGACTCAGATAGAGACAGACTTTTAAATTACATCAGCACAAATAATATTGATAATGTTATAGCTTTGAGTGGTGATTCACATGTGTCGATTGTGGCAGATTTATCAACAGACCCACAAAACAATTCAGTTTATAATGCTCAAACAGGTCAAGGGAGTGTAGCTGTTGAATTTTTACCAACAAGTATTACTCGTGGTAATTTTGATGAATTGGGTTTCGGATGGGCAATTGGAATTGTGACTCCAATTATGGAAGCTGAAAATCCGAATCATGTATTTATGAATTTAGTAGATCATGGCTATGGTTTATTAGATGTTAAACAAGATTCATGTGTCGCTGAACTGTGGTATTCTGAAATATTAAATGCCTCAAATACAGAAGAATTTGAAAGAGGTTATATTGTGAAAGATGGAGAAAATCATTGGAGAAGAAATCAAACGACTCAAGCCACACCCCCAAAGACAGAAGGGTCTGTTTCAATTTCTGAAAAAGAAAATTTCGCTTTTAAACTTTATCCTAATCCAGCAAAAAAGACTTTCGTAATTGAGAATGATGGGAATTACAAAGTGGCGAGTATTTCACTAATTTCTACCGACGGAAAGGTTTCGAAAAATTTAAAACCGATTACTGAAAGTGGCACAAAACAATCATTTTCTTTGACAGGTATTCAAACAGGAACTTATCAGCTAAAAATTACAACTAATAAAGGTGTTTTTAGTTCGAAATTAATGGTTGCTGAATAATTCAATTCAATCTTAATCTGCGAACCATAATAATGATTGGCAGTAAAGCAGTTAGACCAATTAGAATCAAGGATACGTATATTTTTAGACCTGCAATTAGAAGAAAACCTATCAGTAATAATTGAAATCCTAAACCAAATATGGAAAGAAAGGTCATTAGCCAATTAGGATTGGTCTTTTGATTGGATACTAAAGGGTCGAACGTGTAAATGAATTTATCGAATCCACCATACAACAAACGATAAAGTTGGTACATAAAGGTAACATTTCTTTGTTTTTCTCCTGGAAAAGCTATTGGAATTTCATTTTCAAAAATACGACTTGTTGTATCACCATTTGATTGAGCGCGAAGTATCGCATAGTAATAATTGTAAAGTGTTCCTTGTAATTGTAAACAGATAAAAGCCAAAATCCCAAGGCAAAATGAGGTTTCGCTTACTTGGGTAATTACCATCAGGAGAATGAAATTCAACACGATATCACAAATTGAATCCAGAAAACGACCCGTGTATGACGGTGTGTTTTTAATGCGTGCAAGTTCACCATCAGCAGCATCCAAGATGGATTTTAGCACTAGGAAAAAACCTGCAATCCAATAGTTTTCGTAAATAATTGAAATGATAGCTAGTAAACCAGCAATCACAAAAGAAATTGTAACGTCGATAGGAGTGAATCGTGTGTTTTTAAGTGCCTGAGCAATTAAACGTGCAATTGGACGACCGTAGTCTGATAAGTCGAGGAATTTATTCTCTTGAGGAAGTTTTGACATGAACTCTTAGCTAACACATGAATAGGCTCAATGTTTAGAAACTTCTTACTATTTAGTGTTAAACTTAGTTTGGAGCAATTTTTAAAGCCGTAAACCATGTCGATATTTGCGATTAAAAAGATATTTTTTGAATTACTTAAAAATACTCGAAGTATAAATCTTCCACTTCGCAAGGCGATATTTTATGGAAACACCAAGAACTCCTAATCCGTACTGTACAGAGCGTTTGAAATTAATCGAGGATGCTTCATCGAAGTATTTTGTAGGACAAGTGATTTCACCAATTTCGAATCCTGCAAAGAAAATTTGTCCTAACATTTGATTGTCAAATACAAAATCATCTGAGTTTTTTTCAATATTTATTTTACGGAAAATTTCTTTCGAAAAAGCACGGTAGCCTGAATGATATTCCGAAAGTTTTTGTCCCATTAAAATATTTTGACTCAAGGTTAAAAAGCGATTAGCAACATATTTATACATTGGCATTCCACCTTTCAATGCACCATTACCTAGAATTCGAGAAGCAAGAACTACTGGATAAACATCGTAAGCAATAATACTTGAAATTGAATGTATTAACTTTGGAGTGTATTGATAATCAGGATGTAACATAATAATTATGTCCATATTCAATTCTAAAGCCTTTGCATAACATGACTTTTGGTTTCCACCATAGCCTTTGTTTTTTTCGTGTCGAATTATGTGTTTAATTCCGAGTTTTTTACCGATTTCAGAAGTGTTATCTTTACTTGCGTCATCTACTAAAATAACTTCATCAATTATATCGAAAGGAATTTCCAAATACGTTTTTTCTAAAGTAGAGGCTGCATTATATGCAGGCAAGACGATTCCTATTTTTTTACCGTTTAACATGAAATAAATTATTTTTTAAAGATACTTGCAAAAAATAAAACACAGCATCATCAAGTGTTATTATTTCCTAATCGAAGTCATTTTAAAGATTTTCCCATCTTTTACCTCGTAAATCATTACAATCTCCAAAACATCTGAAGCACCTTTCCTACCAACGATACTTTCATGATCTATTACTTTATTCTCAATAACAATGCGCTTCAAAATAGTTGAATGTAAATTGGGCGATGCTGCAAATAACTCTTTGTACAATTTTTCAATCGCAGATTTTCCGCTTGCTACCAATTTCATTTCGCTAAAATTGTATAATTCAACATCCTCCGAAAACCAAGGCATAAATTTTTCTAAATCGCGGTTATTATAAGCATCCAAATTACTTTGAATGATTTGTTCTGTTGATATATTTTGGGTGAAATTCATTTGTGAAATACCCAAAAAGAGAAAGATTAGTAAAGGTTTCATTAGATCTTCGATATTACTTTATAAAGAACTGTAACAACTACTATTTATTATAACATGTATAGATAAAAGCAGGAGGGAAGTTGAGCGGTGTATAATTCAATTTTACAGAACTGAAAATCTTTTTTAAGGCACGGCACGATTGTAACGAATACTGGAACTGTACGAATTGTCCTTGTTTGTTCAGGTGGGTTTTAACCTCTGATAGTATAAGTTGTCGAATCTCTGATGGAATTACTGCTAAGGGTAAAGAAGAAATAATTAAGTCCGCTTTTTCAGGGCCTAACTCTTTCAAATAGTTGCTGATTTCTATTGCTGAACCGTGTTTTAAGTGCACGTTTTTGTGGTCAATCTTTTTCTGCAAGGCTTCAAAAAAAGTATCGTTCAATTCCACAACGATTAATTGGGTATCGCGACCCATTTTTTCAATAATCTTCTCCGTAAAAACGCCTGTTCCAGGACCCAATTCAATGATGATTTTTGATTCTTTTATTGGTAAGTGATTCAGCATTTTAGCTGCTAAAAAACGGGAACTTGGCGCCATTGCACCAACCATGTTTTTTTCCTTGAAGAATTGTTTTATGAATGAGCTTTTTGACACCGTCTTAATTTTGAATGATTGATTTACCACCGTTCACAATTGCGATGATTTTTCCTGTTAATTTCTCTCCAAAAAACGGATTATACAGATGTAGCGAAAGTAAATTTTCTTGGTTTAATTCCCAATTTAAACTTGGGTCAAAAACAGTGATATCTACCTGATTACCAACAGAAATTGGGTGAATATTAATTTGTGCAATATTTCTTGAATTGTGAGAAACGCTATTGACAAACTTCGCTAAATCAATGTGCATGGTGCGATTCAAAGCTCCAAATAAAGTTTGCAATTGAAAAGCTCCAAAACTTGCGTTGTCAAATTCCAATTCTTTTTCTTCCTGATCCATTGGACGGTGGTCTGAAACAACGGTATCTAGGGTTCCGTCCATCAAGCCGTGCCACAATTCCATGCGGTCATTTTCTGTTCTAAGCACAGGCATAACTTTCATAATTGAATCAAACTCCAACATATTTTGCTCCGTAAATAACAAATTCATCAGATTAACATCAGCGGTAACTTTTAGTCCTTTTTTCTTAGCTTCACGAATCAATTCAACACTTTCTGCACACGAAATTCCTGTTAAATGGATGGTTCCGTCAACGTATTCAACCAAACGTAAATTGCGTTCAACTTGAATAATTTCAGCAATGCTTGGGTCTGCTTTCAAACCTGTTTTGGTTGAAGCTGTTCCCTCGTTTACCATGCCTTTCCCTGACAAAGAATAATCACGCGAAAAAGCAATCACTCTACCACCAAAGTTTTTAGTATAAAGCAAAGCACGGTACATAATTCCTGCACTAACTGGATTCAAATCATCTGAATACAAACGAACTCCACTTTGGAATAAATCGTACATTTCTGCCAATTCTTCACCTTTCAGTCCTTTTGTAATTGCTCCAATCGGATGGATGGTTACTGCGTGATTGGATGCTTTACTCAACATATATTCAACTTGTGATTTTCCATCGACAATTGGTTGAGTAGTTGGTAAAATACAAACGTGCGTAAATCCTCCGAAAGCAGCTTGGTCTAAGCCTGAATGAATGGTTTCTTTGTGCTCAAATCCAGGGTCGCAAAAATCTGCTTTTAAATCCACCCAACCTTGTGATAAGTGTAAGTTATCTGATTCAATAACAAGTGCTTCGTCGTCAGAAATTGAATTTTCTATTTTTTCAAATTTTCCATTGTTGATCAAAACATCTTTGATTTGATTGTCAAATTCAGAGCTTTTGTCAAGGATTTTGGCGCTTTTTAAAAGTAGTTTCATTTTTTTCTATTTCCAGAACTTTAATAATACTATTTCAAACAGAATGAAAAGTAAACTCAAAAGCAAAAGAATTCTCCAGAATTTCGCTGGTTCATCAATTGCAATTGGGCTCTTGCTTTGTCCGTCTTGAATAGTGCTAAAATTACAATTTTTTATTCCTTGAGAAGCAAAGGCTTCAATGATTTCCGCTTTTTCCATCAATGAATTATTCGATTCACTTCGATCGTAATTCAAAGCTAAATTGCCAATAATTCCATCATTTACAATCGAATAGTTTCCTGGTTTTAGTTTCTCAACTGCTTCCATTCCAGAAATTGAAAGATAAGAACGATTTCCTATTTTTTGAATCAAAGGAATAAATTCAATGGATTTACTTTCCAATTTTAAGGGATTATCATTTTGAATTTCTTCAAAAACGGGAATTTTACTTTCTTTTCCAATCATTGAAAATAGGGGATAAGATCTAATTGACAATTCTCCTGCTCTCAATAAAATCGTTGGAAATAAAGCATTTGAACTGAAATTACTGAAATCAGCTTGCAGTGAACTTAAAAATAAATAGGCATTTTGAATGGAACGCACTAAAAGTGGCTCGCCGTTTTTCAATTCGATTAACGTGAAAGCTGTAGATTGGCGCATTTGACTCACGCTGTATGCTTTTGAAATACTTGGAACGTTTAAGTTTTCATTTTCTTTTTCAAAAACGCCCTTAAAAAATGGATCTTTGTATTGGATTTTATTGATTTTTAATCCAGAATTTGAAACTGTCCCAATACTCGGAAGATTCAATTCACGCAATAAATTAGCGTAATCATTTTTTTGAAGGTTCTTTCCAGGTAAAACAAAAACACTTCCACCATCTACTGAGAAATCAATAATTTCACTAATTAAACCAGAAGGAATTTCATTCAAACCATTTAAAACAAGCAAGTTGGCTGCGTTTAGATAATCTTTAGAAAATTCAAATTCAGAAATAGACTTCGTTTCATAAAATGGTTCGACATTAAATACTTTCTGAACGTCTGCCGACGCATCTTTTCCATTTATAATTAAAACATTCGATTTTTTGGCTACGTTGTATGAAAAATAAAAATCGTCGTCCCAAAAAAGCTGTTTGTCGTTAATCGTTAATTTTCCTGTTTTGAATCCAATTTCGGTTTCGGTAAATTGAAAGCTAGTTTGCACTTTTTTATTGGCCGGCACATCAATGAACATATCTCTTTTTGATTGACCCAATTCAAGATGTAACTCCATGTTCAAGGCATCTTTATCAGCGTAATTTCTCAATTGAATAAACAATTCGTTTGGATCACCTTTTTTATGAAATGGGTTTGAAAACCAAATCGAATCAATCGTTACATTTTCGATTTTTTGTGGAATTAGTTGAATCGGGAAATAACTATTTTTGTCGTCTGCTTTTAATTGCTCGGTTGAAAAAGTGTTTTTTTGAAAATCGGATAACACTACAAATTGTTGTTTACCAATTCGTTGTTGCTCTTCGTTTTCTTTTTTTAAGAAGTTTCTTTGCCAGTTGATTACTTCATCTGTTTTGCGCGTCAATGGCGAATAGGTGATTTTATCAAGGTATTCAACGGCTTCCATTTTACTCACAATTCGCTGCTCAATTCCATCTAATTTATTGGTGTTGAGTAAAAAACCAGTTTCTATTGGCGCATTTGAAATAATTCTTCGCACCATTTCGCGCGCTTCCGAAAGTAATTCTCCTTCGGTTCCTTTGGCGCTCATCGAAAATGAATTATCGATGTAAATGGCTACAACATTTTTCCCAACTGAATTCTTCGCTGTTGAATCGTTAAATGAAGGTTGTGCAAATGCTAAGATTAAAAAAGTCAAGGCCAGCAAACGAGCAATTAAAACTAATAAATTGCG
>CAMDGP010000105.1 GCA_945897765.1 Chitinophaga pinensis | reverse complement strand
GCCTTGAATCAATTGGAAGAAACTTTAGGCGATTATTAGTGAGAATTTTATTCTTCATAGCACTTTTCCTTAGCACCAGCATTTCTTTTGATCAACAAAAAACGCGCATTCTTTTTATCCTCGATGCTTCGAATAGCATGAATTTAGATTGGGATAAACAAACTAGAATGGCCGCAGCGAAAGAGATTTTGATGCAATCAGTTGAAGGCTTACGAGGAATTCCAGATTTAGAAATAGCATTGCGTGTTTATGGTCATCAATCAAATGTCACAAATACGTATCAAGATTGTAATGATACTAAATTGGAAGTGCCATTTGGTACAAATACCATCGATGCCATTAAAACAAAAGTACGTGGTTTGGCAGCAAAAGGAGCAACTCCAATCGCGCGATCATTGGAAGCTTCCGCAGGTGATTTTCCAGATACTTTAGCACGAAATTTTATCATTCTTATCACCGATGGTTTGGAATCTTGCGACAACGATCCGTGTGTGATTGCAAAAAAACTAAAAGATAAAGGGGTAAAAGTCACACCATTCGTTATCGGTTTGGGAATGGATTTATCGTATTTGGAAAAATTTAATTGCATTGGCGCTTTCACAGATGCAGAAAGTAAAGAAGCATTCAAAATAGTGCTGAATAATGTTATTTCTAAAGCTTTATTAAACACAACGGCTCAAATAAATTTGTACGATATTACCAAAAAACCGAAAGAAACAGATGTTACGGTTTTCATGTACGAAGCTGGAACAAAAAACCTAAAATATACGCTTACACACACTTTGAATCGCTACGGAAATCCAGATACATTGATTTTGAATCCCGATTTGAAATACGACATTGTGGTGAACACACTTCCAAAAATTGAGAAGAAAAACGTATCGATTCAGAAATACAAACACAACGTCATTGAAATTGATGCACCTCAAGGATTCATTCGTTTGTCAACAATTAGCAAAACGTTCAGCCACTTAAACATGCGCGTGATGCAAAAAGACAAAATGGAAACATTGAATCACCAAGAATTAAATTCGAAAGAGAAATACTTAGTTGGAACTTACGATGTAGAAATTTTTACTTTGCCACGAACGTATCAACGTGTGGAAGTAACCCAAAGCAAAATCACAACAATCGACGTGGTTGCTTTTGGAACATTGAATTACACAAGCCCGAAAGGTTTGGTTGGACAAATATTTGTAGACAGAGGAAATAACAACTTCGAATGGGTTTGTAATTTAGAATTTGGCGTAGCGAAAGGCTCGTGGAATTTACAACCCGGAAATTACAAAGTCGTGTACCGTGAAAAAGACCAAAAGTCAACGGCTTATACAAAAGAGAAAGCATTCAGAATAGATTCAAATAAAACAATAACATTAAATTTTTAATCATGGAATTTGAGATTTTAGGTAACAAAGACACCCGTTCAGGATTTGGCGAAGGTTTAGCAGAATTAGGAAGAACCAACCCAGATGTGGTAGCACTTTGTGCGGATTTGACTGGTTCATTAAAAATGGACGAGTTCAAAAAAGAGAATCCAGAGCGCTTTTTTCAAGTTGGAATTGCAGAAGCTAACATGATGGGAATGGCTGCTGGTATGACAATTGGCGGTAAAATTCCATTTACAGGAACGTTCGCGAATTTCTCAACTGGTCGTGTGTATGATCAAATTCGTCAATCCATTGCTTATTCTCAAAAAAATGTAAAAATCGCTGCTTCTCACGCAGGTTTGACTTTAGGGGAAGACGGTGCAACACACCAAATATTGGAAGATATCGGAATGATGCGCATGTTGACAAATATGACCGTGATTGTTCCTGCAGACTTTAACCAAACAAAACAAGCTACAATTGCTTCAGCGGCTCATAATGGCCCAGTTTACTTGCGTTTTGGTCGTCCCGTGATGCCTATTTTCGTGAAACCAGATGCTGAATTCGTGATTGGAAAAGCAGATGTTTTGACAGAAGGAACAGACGTTACAATTATCGCTTGCGGCCACATGGTTTGGAAATCAATTGAAGCTTTGAAAACGTTGATGGAGAAAGGAATTTCTGTGGAATTGATTAATATGCATACTATTAAACCCTTGGATGTGGATGCAATTTTAAAGTCAGTTGCGAAAACGCGCTGTTTAGTTACTGCTGAAGAACACATGCGCAATGGCGGTTTAGGCGATGCGGTTGCTCAAGTTTTGGCACAACACGATCCAATTCCTCAAGAATTTGTAGCAGTAAACGATAAGTTTGGAGAAAGTGGCACACCCATGGAATTGATGACGAAATACGGAATCGATACGGCGGATGTGATTGCTGCTGTTGAAAAAGTAATAGCTAGAAAGAAATAATTTTTTTTCGGCTTAATTTTACCCTCTCAAATGAAAATTGGTCAGGATTTCCCAAAAATAGAATGGTCTTTTATGGACTATAAAATTCTAGAACCCAATGCGCTTGTAACAGATACATTAATGGCTTTGGTCAGTTTGTATTTGGCTTATTTACTTTATAAAAAGCACTTTAACACTACATTTTCAAAACGTTGGTTTCAGTTTTTCATTCTTTTCGGAATTAGCTCCTTTCTAGGTGGTTTGGGACATTCGCTATTCTATTACTTTGGTGCAATGGGTAAAATGCCCAATTGGATTACAGGAATTGTTGCTATTTATCTGATTGAACGAGCAATGGCAGCTGAAATAATTAAAGATGATTTTAGAAAGAAATATGAAAATTTTATTTTTTATAAAATGATTCTTGTTTTTGTAGCTTTTATTTGGGTGATAAGCACACAAGCAATTGACCAAAAACCAGAATTAGGCTTTCTTCCTGTGGCAATTCATACATTCGTTGGAGTTTTTACCTCTGCTGGGATCATTGGTTATTCATTATCCAAAACGAAGTATGAAGCCTTCAAATATTTCTATTGGGGTGTTGCGATTATTTTACCAAGCGCTTTTTTCTTTTTAATGAAAATCAACCCTGTTAATTGGTTTGATAAAAATGATGTTTCACATTTATTTATAACAGCAGGAATTGTTTTCTTTTACCTTGGTGCATCAAAGGTTGGAAACGAAATTGGTAAAATAAAAACCTAGGTTTAGTATTTAATGGTCAGCGCACTGTATTTTGTAAGTGGTTTACCGCCGGAATCATTTGCAGTTACGTAGTAAATATAATTTCCAGCTGGAAGTTTGTCGCCGTTTATATTAGTTCCATCCCATTTAAAATCGGCGTCTTCAGATTTGAAAACAACATTGCTTTTCGCGTCAAGAATCACAATAACAAACTCAGTAACGTTTTCGATTTCTAATTTTAAATAGTCATTGTTTCCATCTCCATTAGGTGTGAAAATGTTCGGAAGTGTAAATTGTAATTTGCTTTCCTCAGGTAAATTTTCTGTTGCAACGTTTTGTTTAGTTTCCTGATTTTGAGCCGAAGTAAATGTTTCGACCTTTGGATTGTTTTTTGGCGCTTTTACTTCTTCTTTTGTTTCAATTTGTGCGGAAGAAATAGGTCCTTCCACCAAACTTGTATTGTTTGAAGAAGAATTGTCAATTATCGATTCAAATATATTATTTGTTGCTGTCGCAGTATTCTCAGAAACGCGATTTACAGGATCCGAATTGTTTACTTTAGAAACAGTTGAATTGTTTTCTACCTTATTTTCAGTTGGATTTAATTTAGATTCCTTTTGTTTGTTGGCTTTTTGAACCTCAATTTTTGGAGTTTCCTTCGCTTCATCTCTAGAAAGAAAAATAACCGTTCCTGTCACACTTGCAGCAATGGTAATACCGATAGTAATTTTTGCGAGAAGTGACATTCCAGTTGATGTTGCAACCGCTGAGGAACTTGCAATCGAAGAAGAAACCGCTGACCAAAGTTCAGGGCGCACAGGTGTTTCTAACTGTGAAAGTTTTTCTTGAAACAAATCTTTAATACTGTCTTTTTCTTCCATTTTATCTTTTTTCTATTCGGTCTCTCAAATAAGCCCTTGCACGTAAATACTGTGATTTTGATGTGCTTTCTGTAACTCCGAGCGCTGCTGCAATTTCTTGGTGTGAATAGCCTTCGATTGCAAACATGTTAAAAACAACTTTGTAACCTTCTGGCATATTTTGTACCAATTTCATCAAATCCTCTGCCATTAATCGTTCGGCAATGAAATCTTTGTGTTCTAATTTATACTCTACTTCCTCCGCTTGAATGTCTCTTTGAAATTTAACATTCTTGCGAATTTGATCTAAGCACGTGTTTACCATAATGCGACGAATCCAACCTTCTAAAACACCTTCATTTTTATAATCGGGTAATTTTGTGAAAACCTTCACCAATCCATCTTGTAACATATCCTCTGCTTGTTGGGCATTTTTCATGTAGCGCAAGCAAACACTGTACATTTTTGGGGCAAATTTGTCAAACAACGTTTTTTGCGCCTTTGGATTTCCTTTTATACATTCATTAACTAATGTGAAATCATCCATAGCGCTTGTCAAAGACTTGTATAATTATTTAAAAGTTGCATTACTATTTGTTTATAGCTTAAATTCGTTGTGAAATATAACCAAATTTATGCGATCAATTTGTATTTTCTGTTTACTTTTTGTTGCCTCTTCAACATTTTCTCAAGGAATAAAAACGTTACAACCTGGTCATTGGCGGGCGGAATTAGCGATGAATGATCGTTTATTTATTCCCTTTTTTCTGGATATTTCTAAGAATAAAAATCAGTTACGGTTAGAAGTTGTTAATGCCGATGAGCGAATTATATTGCGAGACATTTCGGTGAAAAACGATAGTGTTTATGCTCATTTTCCTGAAATGGATGCACAAATTGTTTTTCAAGTCTCTGAAAAGGGAAATGAATTTCGAGGATATTGGATCAATTTTGCGCGTAAAGAACCCATAAAAATTCCCTTGAATGCATCTATTTCTGCTGAAAACATTGAACGTATTTCATTTTCAGTAGCTGGAAATAGTAATGCCAACCAAAATTTAACTGGTAAATGGGATGTGACTTTCAATCCGAAAGCAAAACCACGAAAAGCTATCGGGTCTTTTGAAGTTAAAAACACGAAAGTAACAGGTACTTTTCTTACCGAAACGGGCGATTACCGATTCTTAGAGGGGAATATGAATGGGAATGAATTTGCGCTTTCAAGTTTCAATGGCTCTTGGGCATTTTACTTTACAGGAACAATTTCTGGAGATTCTATTCAAGGAAAATATTACAGTGGTGTTTCGTTTTCAACTGATTGGATTGCCTCTAAAAATGAACAAGCGAAATTACGCGAACACGAAGAATTGACGTATGTCATCAATGATGCAGCTTTCAATTTTAAGGAGTTAGAGGAATTGAATGGTAAACCGTTTTCGTTTCCCGGAAAGAAATACAAAGACAAAGTGGTAATTTTTCAGATAATGGGAACGTGGTGTCCAAATTGTATTGATGAAATTAATTATTTCAAAACTTTATACGCTAACTACAACAAACAAGGACTAGAAATCGTCGCGCTGGCTTATGAGGTAGGGGAGGACAAAAAAGCGCAAATTAAAAAATTAAAAGCATTTAAAAAACGAACTGGAATTCCTTACAAAGTAGTATTGGCTGGAACATCTAAAACAGAAGTAGCTGCGCGTCACTTTCCAATGTTGAATGGAGTTATGAGTTTCCCGACGACGATTTTCGTTGATAAAAAAGGTAAAATTCAAAAGATTTTTACTGGATTTAGTGGACCAGCAACGGGCGAAGCCTACAAGGAATTAAAAGATGAAATTCAATACGAAGTGGAAGAATTATTGGATTTGTTGAAGTAGGATTAAACCCCACTTTCCCATTCCAAAATTTTATCAGCAAGTACATCACTCAATTTGAAGTAGCTTTCTTTCGTCCAACCACCAACATGCGGTGAAAGAACAACATTCTCAGCGGCGATTAAATACTGAAACTCTTCGGGAAGATGTTGCTCAAAAAAGGATTCAAAACTCTTTGTTTCAAACTCCAAAACATCCAATCCTGCACCGCGAACCTTACCCGATTTAAGTGCGCTTACTAAATCTTTTGTATTGACAATTTTTCCTCTTGAAAGGTTCAGTAGCAAAATTGGTTTTGCAAACGAATTTAAGAAATCTTCACTCGCCCAGTATTTTGTTTCTTTGTTTTGAGGAATGTGAAAACTAACGACATCAGCTTGTTCTTTAATCGCTTCCAACGTACATTCCTGCACAAAATGATCACCAAAGCCTGTTTTGTATTTGTCGTAAACCATCACTTTCACATCAAAACCCCGTAGTTTTTTAGCAAATGCCGCTCCATTATTTCCATAGCCAATAATCCCAACCGTTTTTCCGTCGAGCTCTTCTCCTCTGTTTGCTTCCCGATCCCAAACACCATTTCTAATTTGAAGATCAGCGATATGCAATTTATTGAGCAATACCAAGAGCATCCCCAGTGCATGTTCAGCAACGGCATTTCGATTTCCTTCAGGAGAATTAAATAATATGATTCCTTTTTCTTTACAGTAATTCTGATCTATATTTTCCAAACCTGAACCTGAACGTGCAATGAATTTTAATTGATTCGCATTTGCTAAAAATTCAGCATTCATTGTAAATCTAGAACGAATCACTAATCCAAAAATTTCAGGTAAAATACTTTGAATTTCCTCCAAAGAAAACTTTGTCCCGTTCATACATTCAAATCCATGTTTTACCAGCCGTTCATTTAAAATAGGATGAACAGTGTCTAAAAATAAAATCTTGCGCATCGTGAATTTGTTGAGTTGAAAATAAAGTTAGTGATTTAATCTTAAAACCCCACATTCATTTTCATTTTGCTAGTGTGATTGAGCTTTTTCACTTCTATTTTCATTTCCCTATCTTTGCCCAATGAAAATTGCCATTATCGGTGGAGGTGCAGCAGGTTTTTTTGCAGCCTTAACAGCTAAAAAAGAATACCCCGCTGCGGATGTTACAATCTATGAAAAAGCGGCAAAAGCTTTAGGGAAAGTCAAAATTTCTGGAGGAGGACGGTGTAATGTAACACATGCTTGTTCTGATAATAAGCTGTTATCTACTCATTATCCACGAGGTGAAAATTATCTCAAAAAAGCATTTGTGAAATTCAATGCAGATTCAACTGTTCAATGGTTCAAAGAGCGTGGCGTTGAAATGAAAACGTATCCCGATGGTTGCATTTTTCCGCTTTCAAATGATTCTCAAACAATAATCGATTGTTTTTTATCCGAAGCCTCAAAACTAGGGGTAAAGATTTTGTATAATCAATCAGTGATAGCTGTTGAGAAAAAGGAAGCTATTTTCATTCTTCAAACGCGAGAAAAACAATTTCAGGCAAATCGTCTAATTGTTACAATTGGCGGTCAAC
>CAMDGP010000104.1 GCA_945897765.1 Chitinophaga pinensis | reverse complement strand
AGTTTGAAAGTTAATCCGAAAGGTAAGTTTGTTTTAGGGTTAAAAATCGAAATATATTCTTTCACGTCAAAGTGAATTAAATGTCCGATTGTAACCGAAAATATGACTAAAGATGCAACAATTCCATAAAATTTAACACCTTTTGAAGGTATGGCATAGGAAATTAGTGCAAAAACGAGGGGTAATATTAATAATTCCAAAACTGTATTTTTATAACGTAATAAGCAATTAAACCAACGATACTAAGAAGCATCCAAAACAAGTAACTTGACAAAAATCCTGACTGCCATTTACGTGTAATACTTCCGGCTTTTCCAATTAGACTAGCTGTAGCAAAAACACCATTTTTTAGCACTAAAACATCAAAATAAGTATAAATTAGTTTTGATATCCATTCAAGTGGTTTCACGAATAAAAAATTATAAATTTCATCAATATATAATTTTTTGTTTGAAAGTTTTTCCCAAGCATTCAAATCGGAATCTTCTTTAGCTAACTTCCCATTTTTTGCATAATTAATATAAGCCCAAATCATGATTCCTATTGCTAAAGTACTTGCAGCAACCATTAGAATAAGTGATTTAGAACTTTCTAAATGATGTGTTTCAATTTCATTTAAGCCAGCAGTTGTACTTTCCAAATAATGACTGAACCAATGTGTGTAATCATGGAAGAATATACCTGGTAAGTTTAATAATCCACCAAATACAGATAAAACAGCTAAAACCATCAATGGAATTGTCATTGTAGGGCCACTTTCATGTATGTGTGATTCTAACTCATTTCCCCCTCTAAATTTACCTTGGAAAACCAAGAAATATAATCGAAACATGTAAATTGCAGTAAGAGTAACAGCAATCATCAATACACCATAAAGAACGGGACTTTCCATTAATGCGTGAGCAAGTATTTCATCTTTAGAATAAAATCCAGAAAGTAATGGAAACCCAGAAATTGCCAAGGTTCCAATTAAAAAGGTTAAATGAGTTATTGGAATTTTCTTAGCCAAACCACCCATTTTACGAATATCTTGCTCATCAGACATTGCGTGAATTACGCTTCCTGATCCAAGGAATAAAAGAGCTTTAAAAAAGGCATGTGTTGTGACGTGAAAAAGTGCAACAGTGTAAGCTCCCATTCCCAAAGCCACAAACATTAAACCCAACTGCGAAACTGTTGAATAGGCAAGTACTTTTTTAATATCACTTTGACGCATAGCAATGAAAGCAGCGATAAGTGATGTTGCAAGACCGATGTATAGAATAATATCTTTTGTAAAAGGTGCTAATTCAAAAAGGAAATTAGAACGAACAACTAGGTAAATACCAGCAGTTACCATTGTAGCAGCATGAATCAAAGCTGAAACTGGTGTTGGACCAGCCATTGCATCGGGCAACCATGTAAATAATGGAATTTGAGCACTTTTACCAGTTGCAGCAACGAATAAACAGATAGTTATTGCGCTAATTGCAACCAATGGTAATGCCATTCCACTTAATTTCAATTCATTTATTTTAGCCGCTATTCCAGCATACTCTAGAGTTCCAAATGTATTTAACAACATGAATAAAGCGAACAATAAACCAACATCACCTATTCGATTCATTATAAATGCCTTTCTTGCTGCAATGCTATTTTCTATTCCTTTTTCTTCATCACTATAATGAAAACCAATTAATAGGTAAGAACAAATACCAACACCTTCCCAACCGAAGAATAACACAAAATAATTACTTCCCAATACCAATAATAGCATGGAGAAGATAAATAGATTTAGGTAGGCAAAGAATTTAAAAATTCCTTTATCGTGAGACATATATCCAATAGAAAATAAATGGATTAAAGTTCCAACCCCAGTAATAATTAAAGTCATCCAAATTGATAAGGAATCAATCTGGAAATTGGCGCTTAATTTGAAATCTTCAAAATGAACGACATTGAATAAGTGAACATATTGAACTTTATTATTCATATTGAATAACATCAAAGCACATACAAAAGAACTAAATACTGCAACTGTTGCAATAGACACCGTTACTAATTTTGGAAGTTTTTTACCAAAAATTCCCGTAATTATAAAACCAAGTAGGGGTAAGGCAATGAGCGTTAATAAAAGTATATTTTGTCCCATCTACTTAGTCTTTAAGTTTATTAAATAATTCAATATCAATGGATTTTCTATTTCTGTATGCCATAATTAAAATGGATAAACCAACTGTTGCCTCTGCTGCTGCTACAACTACAATGAAAAACACAAAAACTTGTGGATCAGCTGCACCATGATATTTTGAAAAGGTTACCAAAAGCAGATTTACAGAATTCAACATTAATTCGATGCACATTAAAAGTACAATCATATTTTTGCGAGTTAGTACGCCAAATGCACCGATTACAAAAAGTGCAATGGATACCACCACAAAGAAATCGAGCGATGTGCCTATATTATTCAAGTCCGTTGTCATGTTAATCAATAATTTGTTTTTCTCTTTTTGCTAACAAAACGGCACCGACCATAGCTGCAATAAAAAGAATAGATGAAACTTCAAAAGGAACTACATATTTAGAAAAAAGTAAATTCCCTAATCCTTCAACAGTGCCAATAGCTTCATTATTCGGGATATATGTTTTAGATAATAGAATACTATCTTTTAACGCTGCTATTAGCACTAAAAATAATCCACCAGCTGCGATGAGTGAACTAAATTTAACAAGAATTGATGATTCTGGTTCAGCAGATTTATTGAGGTTTAACAACATTAACACGAAAAGGAACAAAACCATAATAGCCCCAGCATAAACAATAATATTAACGATTGCCAAGAATTGAGCATTCATTAATATATAAAGACTGGAAATAAAGAAAAAAGTCACTACGAGAAAAATGACGCTTCTAATAGGATGTTTACTTAACACGACCATTAAAGCAGACGCTATGGTTAAACTTCCTAGGATTATTGATATAATTTGTAAACTCATTTTTCAGTTCTTTTACCGGTATCTTGTCTTTTAGTTATATCTATTGGAAACTCTATAGACTCGACCAATTTATCCTTACCATAAATAAAATTTTCACGATCAAATTCGGTAGGAACGATTCTATCTGTTAAGAAAATTGCTTCTTTTGGACAAGCCTCTTCGCATAAACCACAAAAAATACAACGAAGCATGTTTATTTCATACATTTCAGCATATTTTTCTTCGCGGTAAAGATTTTCTTCTCCTTTTTTACGTTCTCCAGCAATCATAGTTATTGCCTCAGCAGGACATGCTACTGCACACAATCCGCACGCGGTGCAATTTTCTCTTCCTTTTTCGTCTCTTTTTAAAACGTGCATACCACGATAAACAGGAGCAAAAACTCTTGTTTCCTCTGGATATTTAATCGTTTTTCTTTTTTGCAACATGTGCTTAAAAGTAACCTTCATCCCATGGAAAATTGCAGGTAAATACAACTCTTCCATAAAAGTCATGGGTTTGTCAGAAACTACTTTTTTTCTATTAGTTAGACTTTCCATTACATTAATTCGTTAAACCAACCTTCTTTTATTGCAATTACAATTCCTGTGATTAGTAAGTTAACCATTGCAATAGGAATTAAAACTTTCCATCCTAAGTGCATCAATTGATCAAATCGGAATCTTGGTATAGTCCATCTAATCCACATGAAGATAAAAATGAACAAAAATATTTTACTAAAAAAGGCAACTATACTTAATATAGCTAATGTATTTCCAGAGAAATTATCCATACCTGGGAAATTATAACCACCAAGAAACAAAATTGCGATTATAGCTGATGAGATAAACATAGCTGTATATTCGGAGAAAAGGTAGAGACCCAGTTTCATTGAACTGTACTCAGTATGATATCCTCCGATTAACTCGTTTTCACATTCAGGTAAATCAAACGGTGCACGATTCGTTTCAGCCATTGAACATATAAAAAAGACAACAAAACATATCGGTTGATAAAAGATATTCCAATTCATTCCATGTTGCTTATTGACAATGTCAGTTAAACTTAAACTGCCAGAAAGCATGATAATAGTTATTGCTGATATTCCCATGGCTAATTCATACGAAATCATTTGAGAGGAGGCACGGATTGCTCCATATAAAGAGTATTTATTGTTCGATGCCCAACCTCCTATCATAATTCCGTAAACACTAATTGACAAAACAGCAAATAAATAAAGTATGCCGATATCAAAATCAGCAACTTGTAGAGTAATTGTTCTGCCAAAAAGTTCTAAATCTGTTCCCCAAGGAATTATTGCACTAGTTATTAAAGAAGTAAACATGGCAATTCCAGGACCGATAATAAAGAGCCATTTGTCAGCGTCTTTTGGTATAAAATCTTCTTTCAAAAACATTTTAACCCCGTCAGCAATGGGCTGTAAAATACCAAAAGGACCAGCACGATCTGGACCAACACGATCTTGTATCCAAGCTGCTAATTTTCGTTCAAAGTAAGTTTGATAAGCAGCAATTCCTAATGAAATGGTGAAAATAATAAGAACTAATACTGACTTTTCAATTAATAATCCAGTGTCCATCAATCTAATTTTTTAATTCGTCTAGTCATATTTGTCTTATACTTTCCTTGCGAAATAACCGAATGACGGTTAATACTTCTAGGTCCAATGATGTTCCAGTCGCTAGCATCTTTTTTCTCAAAACGGCATTCGTTGCAGATCCATGCCGTTTTATTGTCTATCGTTTCAATTTCTCCATACTGATCTTTTCGACCAGTAACACGATAAATTTCTTTTCCGAACATCCAAACAACTGATTTCCCCGCGCATTTGTCACAATTTCTTTCGGCTTCCATAGGTTTTAAAAACCAAACACGACTTTTAAATCTGAATGTTCTATCTGTTAATGCACCAACTGGACAAACATCAATCATATTTCCTGAAAAATCACTTTCAACAGCATTTTCAATATAGGTGCTGATTTCTGAGTGCTCACCTCTACTTAAAACACCATGTACCCTTTTATCAGTCAATTGTTTAGCAACTTCAACACAACGGTAACATAAAATACAACGATTCATGTGAAGTTTGATTGTATCTCCAATATCTATCGGTTCAAAAGTTCTTCTTTCTTCCTCATAACGTGTTTCAGCTGAGCCATGTTCATAGCCTAAATCTTGCAAATGGCATTCTCCAGCTTGATCACAAACGGGACAATCTAAAGGATGATTTATCAACAAAAACTCAACAACACCACCGCGATTTTCATGTACTCTTTCACTTGTTTTGTTTTTAACAATCATTCCATCCATCACATTAGTAGAGCATGATGCAACTAATTTCGGCATAGGACGAGGGTCAGCTGTTGAACCTGCTGCAACTTCGACTAAACAAGTACGGCATTTTCCCCCTGTACCAGGTAATTTTGAGTAGTAACACATTGCGGGAGGAACTATTTCTCCACCTGCCTGACGAGCAGCATTTAATATGGATGTTCCCGGTTCTACTTCAATTTCGATATCGTCAATAGTGACTTTGATCATAACTTTATTCTAAGCTTCAACGCTAGGTTGAGTGATTAAACCATAATTTCTTGTTTGAGAAACTTCTCTTTCTTTAACATGCCATTCAAATTCATCTCTGAAATGTCTAATTGCAGCAGCAACAGGCCAAGCAGCAGCATCACCTAAAGGACAAATTGTATTACCTTCTATTTTTTTATTAATCTCTTCAAGCAAAGTAATATCGCGTAAATTTCCTTGTCCGTGTTCCAAACGATTCAATACTTTTTCCATCCATCCAGTTCCTTCGCGACATGGAGAACATTGACCACACGATTCATGCGCGTAAAAGCGTGCAAAATTCCAAGTATTTCTTACAATACATTGATCTTCGTCGAAAGCAATAAATCCACCTGAACCAAGCATAGAACCCGATGCGAATCCTCCATCTGCTAAACTTTCGTAAGTCATCAAGCGATCTTCACCAGCTAGTGTTTTTGTAACTAAATAATGTGGTAATATCGGAACGGATGAACCTCCAGGAACGCAAGCTTTTAGTTTTTTCCCATTTGCAATTCCTCTACAATAATCGTCACCATAAATGAATTCTTCAACAGTAATACCCATCTCGATTTCATAAACTCCGGGACGAACTAAGTTTCCACCAGCCGATATAAGTTTTGTTCCAGTACTTTTACCTAAACCTGTTTGAGCATAAGCATCTCCACCATCATTTACTATTGGAACTACAGCAGCTATACTTTCAACATTATTTACAACAGTAGGACAACCCCATAATCCTTTAACAGCAGGAAAAGGTGGTTTCATTCTAGGATTTCCTCTTTTGCCTTCAAGTGATTCTAACAAAGCAGTTTCTTCACCACAAATGTAAGCACCACCTCCAGGAGCAACAACTAAATCTAAATCGTATCCAGTACCAAGAATATTTTTACCTAAAAAACCATTTGCATACGCTTCAGCAATAGCTTTTTCAAGAATGTGAAGAATATACATAAATTCACCTCTAATATAGATATAGGAAGTGTTTGCACCCAATGCAAAGCTGGATGTAATCATGCCTTCCACAAGTAAATGTGGAATCTTTTCCATTAAATATCTATCCTTAAAAGTGCCTGGTTCAGATTCATCTGCATTGCAAACTAAATATCTTGGAACTCCTTCTGGTTTTGCTAAGAATGACCATTTTAAACCTGTTGGGAAACCTGCACCACCGCGACCTCTTAGTCCAGATTTTTTTACTTCCTCAACAACTTCGTCTGGTGTCATGGATTTTAACGCCTTTTCAACTGATCGATAACCTCCATTTTTTCGGTAAATATCAAACGTTTCAATTCCTGGAATATGAACATTTTCAAGAAGTAGTTTCCTGTTTTTCATTTCGTTTAGTTTTGATCGTATTTACCAGAGCGATATTCAGAAATTAATTCATCAACTCGTTCTGTTGTTAAGTGTTCGTTAAATTTATATTTACATTGAAGAAGTGGTCCATAACCACAACCTCCAAGACATTCAACCGTTTTTAAAGTGAAGTAACCATCTTCGGTTGTTTCACCTACATTAATGTCTAACTTATTTTTGATATAATCTATAATATTATCACTGCCTACAAGCATACAAGGTCCAGTATGACATACTTCGAAAACATATTTACCAACTGGTTCTAAATGAAACATAGTATAAAAAGTTGCTACTTCATATACTTCAATTGGTAAAATATTGAGAATCTCCGCAACTTTATCCATAGACGGAGTGCTTACCCATCCTTTTTCGCTCTGTACCAAATGTAACATTCGAATTATTGCACTTTTATGTTTACCTTCTGGATACGAGGCAATGACTTCACTTACTTTAGCCATCATTTCTGAACTAAATGTTACAGGCTCATGATCTATATTTGACAAATTATTGTTTACTTTCATA